>SKLC01000271.1 GCA_007123425.1 Nitriliruptoraceae bacterium | reverse complement strand
GGAGCTTCTACAACCTCTTCGGCTCCAAGGAGGAGGTCGTCCTCGAGGTCATCCGCGAAGCCCTCGATGCGGTGGATCCGGATCCGGCGGGCGCGGGGACCGACACGCTCGAGGATCTCGTCGAGGCGTTCGTGCAGTTCGTGACGGACTCGACCCCGATCGCGCGGATCTATCTCCAGCTGGCCGTGGGCCGCGGGCTGACCGACCCGCTGGTGGGGCAGCGGCTGCTGCGCAGCCACCGTCGCCGGGTCGAGCGGTTCACCGACGCCCTGCGGCGCGCGCGCCCCGACCTCGATGCACGGGACGCGACCGCCGAGGCCGAGATGCTGCTCGCGGCCCTCACGGGCCTGGGGCTGACCGCGCTGCTCGATCCGGACTTCGACATGCACGCCCATGCGATGCGGCTGCTGCCCGCCGGGGAGGCGAGCATGCCCGGGGCGTGATCCCGGTCGCTTCGAGTCACTAGCCTCCGCGGGCGTGGACGACGGCGGTAGACCCGGCGGGCCCGGCGCGTGAACGGCGCGCTCGGGCTGATGCTGGCCGTGACCCTGATCGTCGCCAATGGACTCTTCGTGGCGGCGGAGTTCTCGCTGGTCTCCGTGCGCCGGCCGGGGGTCGAGGAGCGCGCGGCCGCGGGGGATCGACGAGCGCGCATCGTCACCCGGGAGCTCTCGCGGCTGTCGTTCTCCCTGTCGGCCGCGCAGTTCGGGATCACGCTCAGCTCGCTGCTGCTGGGCTACATCGCCGAGCGGGCCATCGGCGACACGCTCATCCGCCCGCTGCTCGATCTCCTCGGGCTGCCCGAGGAGGCCGCACTCGGCATCGCGCTCACCGGCGCATTCCTGCTCTCGACCGTGGTGCAGATGGTGGTCGGGGAGCTGTTCCCCAAGAACCTCGCGATCTCGCGCCCGCTGGGCGTGGCGCTGTTCGCCGGCCCGTTCAACCGTGGCTTCGGGCTGCTGCTCGGCCCGGTGATCCGCGTCTTCCACCGGGCCGCCGAGGGCATCGCCCGACGACTGTTCCGGGTCGAGGTCACCGACGAGCTCGAGGGTGGCCACACCCTCGATGAGCTCGCCCGCATCATCAGCGCCTCGGGGGAGGAGGGCAGCCTCACCAGCGAGCAGACCGAGCTGCTCCAGCGTGCCGTGGAGCTCGGTGACACCCGGGTGGTCGAGGTCATGGTGCCGCGCCCCGACGTCGTGTGGCTCCACCGCGACGCGACCCTGGCGGACCTGCGGGCGCTGGCCCGCCGCACGGGCCACAGCCGCTTCCCGGTCCGCGGCGAGACCGAGGACGACCTGCTCGGCACGATCCACGTCAAGGACCTGCTCGCCGTCCCGCTCGAGGAGCACGCCACCACCCCGGTGGCCGCGGCGATGTTTGCGCCGCTCGTGGTCCCCGAGAGCGAGCCCCTGCGTCGGCTGCTGACGGACCTGCGCCGCGAGCAGCGCACCTTCGCGGTGGTCATCGACGAGTACGGCGGGACCACCGGCATCGTCACCCTCGAGGACGTGCTCGAGGAGCTCGTCGGCGAGATCGAGGACGAGTTCGACCGCCACAGCACGGTGATCCGGCGCATCGGCGCCGGGCGCTACCTGCTCCACGCCTCCCTGCGCACCGACCGCCTCGCGGACCTGCTCGACGTGGAGCTGCCCGAGGGCGAGTACGAGACGGTCGCGGGCTACCTGCTCGACGAGCTGGGGCGGATCCCCGAGGGCGGCGAGGTCGTCACCCACCAGGGATGGGAGCTCGAGGTCGCCGCGGTGGACGGCGTGCGCATCACCGACGTGGTGCTCCGTCGGCTGCCGACCCCGCCCGGCGAGCCGGAGCGGGGGGAGGTGACGTCGTGACGCACCCCGCCGCCGACCCGGCCGTGACGCTGGCGGTCTCCGCCGACGCCGCCGCCCACGGCACCTTCAGCCTCACCGCCGTCCTGATCGGCCTCGTCCTGCTCGTGCTCAACGGCGTCTTCGTCGCCGCGGAGATCGCCCTGCTGGCCGCACGGCGCACCCGCATCGAGGAGGCCGCCGACAGCGGGGACCCCCGGGGGCAGCGGGCGCTCAAGGCGCTCAAGGAGCTGTCGGTGACCTTCTCGGGGGCGCAGCTGGGCATCACGATGTGCTCGCTGGGCCTGGGGGTGGTCGCCGAGCCCGCGGTGGCCGCGCTCTTCGCCTCCTGGCTGGGGGCCAGTGGGCTGCCCGCCGGCCTGGTGCCGCTGCTCGCCTTCGCCCTGGCCCTGTCGCTGGTGGTCTTCCTCCACATGGTGGTGGGCGAGATGGCGCCCAAGAACCTCGCCCTGGCCCGCGCCGAGGCCGTCTCGCTGCGCCTGGCGCGGCCCTTCGGGTGGTACGTGACCGCCTTCCGCCCCCTGATCCTGGTGCTCAACAGCGCCGCGAACCTGCTGGTCCGCCTCGTGCGGGTGGAGCCCGTCGACGAGCACAAGCTCGTGCACAGTCCCGAGGAGCTCACCCTCGCGCTGGCCGAGTCCCGCGAGCTGGGCACCATCGCCGCCCAGGACGCGCGGGTGATGGGCGCGGCGCTGCGGCTGCAGCGCATCGACGCGGAGGCGGCGATGACGCCGCGCGTCGACCTCTCGGCGCTGCCCGACACCGCCAGCGCCACCGAGGTCCTCCAGGTGGCGGCCGAGACCGGCTACACGCGCCTGCCGGTCTATCACGAGGACATCGACCACGTGGTGGGCCTCGTCCACGTCAAGGACGTGCTCATGCGCGATGACCTCGCGGGCGTCGGCGTCGCCGAGCTGCTGCGGCCGATCCCCGCGGTGCCGGAGTCCCGCGACCTCGAGCAGCTGCTGCGGGACATGCTCGAGAGCCGCGCGCACGCGGTGCTGGTGGTCGACGAGTTCGGGGGCACCGCCGGCGTGCTCAGCCTCGAGGACGTGCTCGAGGAGCTCGTGGGCGAGATCGAGGACGAGTTCGACGCGGAGCGCCACGCCCACCGCGCCGAGGAGCGGGTCTGGGTGGTGCCCGGGATGATGCGCCGCGACGAGGCGGAGCGGCTGACCGGTGGTCGGCTGCCACCGGGCGACGCGGAGACGGTCTCGGGGCTGCTGGTCGAGTCGCTGGGCCGCCTCCTCGAGCGGGGCGACGAGGTGCTCACCGACGACGGCTGGCGCCTGACGGTGCTGTCGCTGGACGGGCGGCGCGCGGGGGAGGTCGAGATCCGTGCCCCCCACGCGAGCCCCCCGACGCACGACGGCGGGAGCTGAACGCGCGTGACCGGCCCGCTCGAGCGCTTCCGGGACCATCATGTCGATGACCTGCTGGGCGAACGCAAGCGGCTTCGCCTGCTGATCGTCGGCATCAACCCGAGCCTGCGGTCCGCCGCGACCGGCACGCACTTCGCCCACCCGTCGAACCGCTTCTACCCGGCGCTGCACGCCGCGGGCATCACCGAGCGGTCGATCGACGCCCGCGACGGGCTCAGCCCCCGCGACCGGGCCCATCTGCTCGAGCGGGGCCTTGGCATCACCAACCTCGTGCGCCGCGCCACGGCCCGCGCGTCCGAGCTGGGACGCGACGAGCTGCGAGCCGGCGCCCGGCGGCTGGCCCACGACCTCACGCGCCTGCGTCCCGCCGTGGTCGCCGTGGTGGGGATCGGCGCCTACCGCGTCGCCTTCGCCCAGCCGCGGGCAGCGCCCGGCCCGCAGCCCGGGACGCTCGCGGGGGTGCGCGTCTGGGCCCTGCCCAACCCCAGCGGGCTCAACGCGCACGAGACCGTGGACAGCCTCGCCGGCTGGTACCGGGCCGCGGCGCAGGCGGCGGGCATCGCGGTGGTCGACCGTCCGGACGGGCGGCCTTCGACCGGGTGACCGTGTCCCATCGGCACCCCTCCGTGGCAGGCTGGGGGTCCACCCTTAGGCTGCGCCGGGCAGCCGCCGGCGCCGACAGCGCCCCTACGGGCATGCTGAACGTCATGGAGCCGACGTGTCCAGCACCATCTCGCAGCCCACCGTGCGGTCCGCTCGATCCTCGGAGCTCGGCTGCACCGCGATGCTGCACGAGCGCGAGCTGCCGGCTGGGTTCTTCGCCCGCCTGGGGCCCCGCTTCCTGCAGCGCTACCACCAGACGTTCTCGGAGAGTCCGCTGGCGGACGTGCTGGTGGTGCCCAACGGCTCCGAGCCGGCCGGCGTGCTCGTGGGGACCTATGACAACGCGGCCCACTACCGGTGGGCGATGCGGCACTGCGGGCGCATGCTCGCGGTGGCCGGCCTGCTGTCGCTGCTGCGCCGACCTCGCCTGCTCCTGGAGTTCCTGCGCACGCGCGTGGGACGGTACGCGCGTGCCACGCTCCGGTACCTGCGCCGGCGCACCCGGCGCTCCGGCGGGCATCCGGGGGAGCCCGTCGCGGCGCCGGCACAGGTCGCGGTGCTCACCCACGTGGCGGTGTCCCCCGAGGCCCGCGGAGCGGGGGTGGGCGGCACCCTGGTGGAGGGGTTCGCGCGACGCGCCTGCGAGGCCGGCGCCGACGAGGTGCGCCTGATCACGCCCTCGAACGGGCCGGGGCCGGGCTTCTACCGGGCCCTGGGATGGCACCAGCTGCGGTCGCGTCGGGCGGCCGACGGTACCGTCGTCGACGAGTTCGTCCTCTCGCTGTCGGAGTGATCGCCATCCCCCCTTGGCTGCGACCCCTCGCCGTGCTCTGCGCGCTGGCGCTGGCGCTGGCCGCCTGCGCTGACGGCGGGACGGACGAGGTCGGCGACGAGCCGAGCGCCCCGAGCGGCGCACTGCGCGACGAGGAGGCGCCGCAGCCCGGCGACGGTCAGCACTCCGACACCGGGGGCGGGGACGACGCTCCGGGCGACGGCGCGGATGAGGGCGCCGAGGCGCCGGCCGCCGGCCACCCCGAGCCGCTCGCGGTCGCGGAGCCCTACGAGCCGGTCGACGGCGAGATCCGGCCCAACGCCAAGCGGCTGGCCTCGCGGATCGTCGAGCAGCTGACCACCTACGAGATCGAGGAGCGGCCGGAGGACGTGGTCGGGCAGGTCGCCGACGGCGATCTCGCCGATGAGCTGCTGCAGGATGCCGCACCGCTGCTGCACGACGACGCCTGGTCACGAGGCCGGGTCGTCTACCCGCAGCTCGGCGGCATGCTCGACGACGCCACCTCCGTGATGGTCGTGGTCGAGCAGACCGTCGGGCTCGGGGACGGAAGCCTGCTGGAGCAGACCCGCACGCTGGACGTCCGGCTCGCCCTGGAGGGTGGGGCCTGGGCATTCGACGAGCTCGCGTCCGCGGGGGGCGAGCCGGTCGTGCGCCCCGATGATCTCCCCGACGAGGCTGTCGCGGTGCTCGATGACGAGCGCATCGACCTGCCGGACTCGGCGGTGTGGGACATCCACCGCGGGATCATCGACGAGGACCTCCTGGTGCTGATGGCGCGGATGGCGGACCACGTGCCCTACGGGGTCGTGGTGCTCGACACCGGCCATCCCTGGGAGATCTTCGGCACCGACCGGCAGAGCAAGCACACCAAGGGGCAGGCCGTGGACATCCACGCGGTCGGGCCGGAGGACGCGCTGGTGATCGAGGACCGCCACGCGGGCTCGGTCACCGAGGGATTCGTGGAGTGGATCTACGAGCAGCCCGAGCTCTCCGAGGTCGGCAGCCCGTGGGCGCTCGACGGCTTCGGCGGGCGCTCGTTCAGCGACCGCCTCCACCAGGATCATCTGCACGTGGCCGTCGGCAACGGCTGACCGCCGCGGTCGATCCGGGCCGACGCGGGGTGGCGTCGCCCCGTGCAGAGCCCCGCAGTGGTCAGTCGGGATGCACCGGCAGGTCGGAGGGGTGTGTCCGGGTGATCCCCAGGGGGTCGCGGCTGGCCGCCTCGTCGCCGGCTGCCGCCGGCCCCGGACGGGCCTCGAGCGCGTCCACCGCGTGCTGGAGGGGATGCAGGAACGGCAGCGCGGTCGGGTCCAGCGGCTCGGAGGGCACGAACTCCTCGAGGGTGCCGTCGTCCCCGAAGCGCGAGGCGGTGATGTGGGGCTCGTTGCGGCGCGCCCCGAAGGCGACCACCACGGCCTCGGCGCCGCTCACCTCGGCCTCGGCGACGAAGCCCCAGCAGGGCACCTCGTGGGGCCCGACCTCGTCGACGGCGAGCTGGGCGAGCACGGCGTGGCGGCCCTCGTCGTCGTCGGGGAACGAGGGCAGCGTCACCAGGCGGGTGCGCTCCGGGCCCGGCAGCACGACGGTCGGAGGCAGCGGCCGGCCCCGCGACGCGAGCACGTCGATGGCGGCCTCCTGGCAGACGTAGCGCAGCTCCTCGAACTGCACGGTGCGCCTCCTGGTGGACGGGCCCGCGACCGTACCCCGCACGTGGAGCCCCGGCCGGCGATGCGCCGGGGCCCACGCGCACGGTTCCTCACGGCGTGGTGATCGCCCCGTCGGCGGCGGAGCTGGCCAGGCGCGCGTACTTGGCCAGGACCCCATGGGGGTAGCGGGGGGGAAGCGGCTCCCATCCCTCGCGGCGTCGGGCGAGCTCGGCGTCGTCGACGAGCAGCTCGAGCGTGCGGCTCGGGACGTCGATGCGGATGCGGTCGCCCTCCGCGACGAAGGCGATCGGCCCGCCGTGGCTCGCCTCGGGGGCGATGTGGCCGATCGAGAAGCCGTGGGTGGCCCCGGAGAAGCGGCCGTCGGTCAGCAGCGCGACCGTGCCACCCAGGCCCGCCCCCTTGACCGCCGAGGTGACCGCGAGCATCTCGCGCATGCCGGGCCCGCCGGTGGGGCCCTCGTAGCGGATGACGATCACGTCGCCGTCCTGGATCCGACCGGTGAGCACGGCCTCCATGGCGCCCTGCTCCCCGTCGAAGACCCGGGCGGGCCCCTCGAACTCCAGCTGCTCATCGGTGAGCCCGGCGATCTTGACCACGGCGCCCTCGGGTGCCAGCGAGCCCCGCAGGATCGCCAGGCCGCCGTCGGCGTGGATCGGCCGGTCGAGGGGATGGACGACCTCGCCGTCGGGCGCGGGGACGTCCATCGCCTCGATCTCCTCGCCGATGCTGCGGCCGGTCACGGTGAGCGCATCGCCGTGGAGCAGGTCGGCGTCGAGCAGCTCCTTCAAGACCACCGGCACACCGCCCACGCGGTCGAGGTCCGCCATGAAGTAGCGGCCGCCGGGCTTGGTGTCGGCGATGTGGGGGACCCGCCGCCCGATGCGGTCGAAGTCGTCGATGCTCAGCGGGACGTCGGCCTCCCGCGCGATCGCCACCAGGTGGAGCACGGCGTTGGTGGAGCCGCCGACCGCCATCACCACCGCGATGGCGTTCTCCAGAGCCTCGCGCGTGACGATGCGCCGCGCCGAGAGCCCGGAGGAGAGCAGGCCGATCACCGCCTCGCCCGATCGTCGCGCGAACTCGTCACGGCGGGGGTCGGGGGCGGGGGCGGAGGAGGAGCCCGGCAGGGCCAGGCCCAGCGCCTCGACGGCCGCGGCCATCGTGTTCGCCGTGAACATGCCCGCGCAGGCGCCCTCGCTGGGGCAGGCCGCCTTCTCCACCCGCGCGAGCTCCTCGTCGTCGATCGTGCCCGCGCCCCGCGCGCCCACCGCCTCGAAGACGTCCTGGATCGAGATGTCGTGCTCGTCGTGGTGCCCGGGCAGGATCGAGCCGCCGTAGAGGAAGACGCTGGGCACGTCGAGGCGGACCGCGGCCATCACCATCCCGGGAAGCGACTTGTCGCAGCCGGCGAAGGTCACCATCCCGTCGAGGCGCTCGGCGTGCATCATGGTCTCGACCGAGTCGGCGATCACCTCGCGGGAGACCAGCGAGGCGCGCATCCCCTCGTGGCCCATCGAGATCCCGTCGGAGACCGCGATCGTGTTGAACTCGATCGGGTAGCCCCCCGCCTCGGCGACCCCCTGCTTGGCCGCCTTCGCCAGGCGGTCCAGGGGCATGTTGCAGGGCGTGACCTCGTTCCACGAGGAGGCGATGCCGACCTGGGGCTTGGACCAGTCGTCATCGCCCATGCCGATGGCGCGCAGCATCGCCCGCGCCGGAGCACGCTCGTAGCCTTCGGTCACGTCACGGCTGCGGTGTCTGGGGTCCGCCATGGCCTCGGGCCTCCTGGTGGTCGCTGCGTCACGGATGGGCCGCCGCGCCGCGCCGGGAGCCGTCGAGGCCACGGGACCGTCGCCTCCCAGGCTAGGCGAGCGCGCGGCGGGCGCGGGCCCCGCGCGGCATCGTCGCGCCCGCGGGTCGTGCGCGAGGGACGCGAGGGCCGCGGCCGGAGGCTGGGCTACGGTGCCGCCTCCACCGACCCCGTGGGAGCACGCGCAGATGGCCGACGTCCCGACCAGCAACCCGGACATGATCCAGCGCCTGATGGCCGGGGAGACCCTCCGCGGCGAGGAGCTGGCCGGGTTCAACCGGCCCCAGTTCGCCACCGACGCCCTGGGCCTGCAGATCGACGAGATCTCGCAGGAGCACGTGCGCGGCCACCTCGACTGCGACGAGCGCCATCACCAGCCGTTCGGGATCGTGCACGGTGGCGTGTGGTGCGCGGTCATCGAGTCGGTGGCATCGATCGCGGCGACCATGCGCGTGGCCGCCGACGGCAAGATCGTGGTGGGGGTGAGCAACAGCACGGACTTCCTGCGTGCCCACCGTCGGGGCCGTGTCGACGCCGTGTCCAGCCCCGTCCACGTGGGTCGGACCCAGCAGCTGTGGCAGGCGACGCTCACTCGCCAGGAGGACGGCAAGACGGTGGCGCGCGGCCAGGTGCGCCTGCAGAACGTCGAGGCCTCCCAGGTCGGCGGCTGACGCGAGCGGCGGCCCGGCCGGGCGAGCCGGGTCAGTAGGCTCGGAGCCTGCCCAACCCGCACCGGCAGCGTGCCGTCCCGGCATCGAGGCGCAGGAGGTCGCGCGTGGTCACCATCGGGCTCGATCTGGGAGGCGGAAGCGTTCAGGCGATCGCCATGGAGGGCGAGGAGGTCCTGGGCGAGGCGCGCCTGAAGACGCCCGCCACGGGGGATCGCACCGCCGTGCTCGACGTGCTCGCCGCGGCGGTGCACCAGGTCCGCGACGTCGGCGGGGTGGCCGCGGACGATGTGCGGGCGGTCGGGGTCGGCACGCCGGGCGTGGTGATCGACGGGACCGTGGGGGGCACCTCGAACGTGCCGGGCTTCCTCGAGCGCTTCGCGCTCGCCGACCTGCTCCAGCAGCGCGTCGAGCGGCCCGTCCACGTGGTCAACGACGTCAGCGCCGCCACGATCGCCGAGCACCGCCTGGGCGCGGGCGCGGGGACCGAGCACCTGCTCTGCGTCTTCGCGGGGACCGGGGTCGGTGGCGGCATGATCCTCGGCGGCCGCCCCTACCTCGGCAGCTCCGGCGGGGCCGGCGAGTTCGGCCACATGATCGTGCGGCAGGGCGGCGCGGTGTGCCCCTGTGGGCGCCGCGGGTGCGTGGAGGCCTACGCGGGCCGCCGGGCGATCGCCCTGGCGGCGGAGCGCGCCCACGCCGATGGGCGGCCCACCGTGCTCTTCGACGTCATGGCCGAGCACCAGGAGGAGCGGGTCACCTCGGGCGTGGTCGCCGAGGCGCTGGCGCGTGGAGACGAGCTCGTCGCCGATCTGGTCGACGAGGCGGTCGGGGCACTGGGGGCGGGCATCGCCGCCGCCGTCAACCTGCTCGACGTCGAGGCAGTGGTGCTCGGCGGAGGGCTGTCCGATCGGCTCGGCGCGGCCTTCCGCACGCGCGTGGACGCGGTCGTGCGGCCGCTGCTCTTCCTCCAGCCGCCCCAGGTCCAGGTGACCGGCGCGGCGCTGGGGGCTCGCGCGGGCGGGCTCGGCGCAGCGCTGCACGCCGCCGACTCGACCTGACCAGGCCCCGATTGGTCACCTCGCCCCGGGGGTGGCAGGCTTGCCCTGCCCGTGTCCCGTCGAGGGGGCCGTCGCGGGCCGCCGCAATCCGTCGCCTTCAGGAGGCTGCTGTGTCCCATCTCGAGCACGCACGTTCGCTGGTCGATGCCCTCGAGGCGGCGATCGAGACCGCGGCGGCCGACCTCGCCGGCCGCTGTGAGTCGGACGGGCGGATCAGCACGTCGAAGGTCGACGAGCATCAGACGGTCGCCTACGACCTGGCGTCGATGTCCGGCGCCGTCGCCGCCGCACGCCATCTGCTGGCCTGGGGCGAGCGCGGCGAGCAGGAGGCGGGGCTGGCGCTCGCCTTCGCCGCGGACGTCGCCGGGGACCTGCGCGCCCGCGTCGCCGGTCGCGAGGCGGAGTGGGGGCTGGCGCCGGGGGTGCTCGACGACGTGACCGAGGCCATGGCGGCGGGCCGCGACACCGACTTCCTCTCGTCGCTGGCGGAGGGGGTGCTGGCCACCGGCGAGGCCGGCGGCCGCTACCTGCCCGAGGACCTCGAGATGGTCCGCGACACCTTCCGCCGGTTCGCCGAGGAGCGGGTGATGCCGCTGGCCGAGCGGGTCCACCGCCACGACGAGGACATCCCCGAGGAGATCATCTCCGGCGCGGCGGAGCTGGGCTGCTTCGCGCTGTCGATCCCCGAGGAGTACGGCGGCTTCGCGTCGGGGAGCGAGGACGAGCTGCTCAACATGGTGCTGGTGACCGAGGAGCTCTCCCGCGGCTCGCTGGGCGTGGCCGGCTCGCTGATCACCCGTCCGGAGATCATCGGCACCGCGATCCTCAAGGGCGGCACCGACGAGCAGAAGCAGCGCTGGCTGCCGG
>SKLC01000452.1 GCA_007123425.1 Nitriliruptoraceae bacterium | reverse complement strand
GACGGTGATCGCCTCGCCGTCGCGCTGCAGCTCGAGCTCGCCCTGCAGGTCGACGGCGGCGGGGCGGCTGCCGTCGGCGATCGAGGGCAGCAGCTCGCTCTTGGCGGCGTCGCTGCCGGCGCGGCGGATCAGCTCGCCGGCGAGCACGGTGGGCAGGAACGGGCCGGGCACCGCGGCGCGGCCGAGCTGCTCGAGGACGACCGCGAGCTCCTCGAGCCCGTAGCCGACCCCGCCGTGCTCCTCGGGCAGATGGATGCCGAGCCAGCCCTGGTTGGCCATGTCCTCCCAGATGGCGGGAAGCTCGTCGGCATCGGCGTCGAAGGTGGCCTGGGGCACCTCCTCGGGGCAGCGGTCGGTGGCCCAGCGGCCGACGGACTCTGCCAGTGCCTCGTGTTCCTCGGTGACAGGAATGCTCACGTCGTCTCGTCCTCCAGGATCGCGTGAGTGGTCGTGATGCGCACGCGCTGCGTGCGCATCGACGTCGTTCGTGCGGTGCGTGCTTCCCACCGCCGGTGACGGTAACGTCAACGTCACCCTAGCACGATGTTCGGACCCCGGAGCACCTCGTGGCGATCGCCGACGACCCCATCGCGGATGGCGCACCCGCGCAGCGCCTGACGCGTGCACAGCGCCGTGAGCACTTCCTCGACGTCGCCGCGGCGCTGGTCGCCGAGGGCGGGTTCGAGGCGGTGACGATGGAGTCGGTCGCCGCCCGGGCGGGGGTGAGCAAGGGCCTGGGCTACGCCTACTTCGACAACCGGGGGGAGCTGCTCGCCGCGCTGTTCGAGCGCGAGACCGGCCAGCTCGATCGCCCGGCCACCCGGGCCGCGGACGCCCAGGAGACCTTCGAGGGCAAGGTCCGCGCGACCGTGGGCGTGGTCTTCGACACCGTCGCCGCCAAGGGGCCGCTGATCGCCCGTCTGCTGCGCGCCGAGGCGGAGGGGCCGATCAACGAGCGGCGCACCAAGCGCCAGCGCGTCATCGAGCGTCGCTGGGCGCAGTTGATCGCCGACGAGTACGGCGTCAGCGAGCCCACCGCCCGGGCCAGCGCCGCGATCATGCTCGCCAGTATCCCCCGGGTGATCGAGCTGTGGGCCTCGGGCAAGGGCAGCCGCGAGGAGCTGACGGAGACCTACACGCGGATGTGCACCGCCGCGGCCCGCGACCTCGGCAGCGCCATCTGAGCGCGATCCGCGGCCTGACCGAGGGTCGGCCGCCCAGCCCCTCCCGGCGAGCGGGTAGGGTGCCGACACGGCGGCCACGACCGGTCGCCGGAGACGTCGCGCTCCGCCACCTCCACGCCCGCGCACCGGGCGTTCGACGCGAAGGACGACGCGTGCCCGCGACCATCATCGTCGGGGCCCAGTGGGGCGACGAGGGCAAGGGCAAGGCCACCGACCTGCTGGCCGACGCCACCGACCTGGTGGTGCGCTATCAGGGCGGCAACAACGCCGGCCACACCGTCATCGTGGGCGACGAGGTGTTCAAGCTCCACCTCATCCCCAGCGGGATCCTCTACCCGCACGTCACGCCGGTGATCGGCGACGGGGTGGTGGTCGATCCCGAGGTGGTGCTCGGGGAGCTCGACGGCCTGGACGAGCGCGGCCTCGACCCCTACGGGCGGGTCAAGGTCTCGGGCAACGCCCACCTGATCATGCCCTACCACCGCGAGCTCGACCTGCTGATCGAGCGGCGGCTGGGCAAGGCCAAGCTCGGCACCACCAAGCGCGGCATCGGTCCCGCCTACGCCGACAAGGCCTCCCGGGTCGGCCTGCGGTTCCAGGATCTGTTCGACGAGAAGATCTTCCGCCAGAAGCTCGAGGCGGCGCTGGTCCACAAGAATGAGCAGCTCTCGCGCATCTACAACCGGCTGCCGATGAGCGCCGACGAGATCGCCGAGGAGTACCTCGGCTACGCCGAGCGCCTGCGCCCGCTGCTCACCGACACCACCGACCTGATCCACACCTCGCTCGAGGCGGGCCGCCACATCATCCTCGAGGGCGCCCAGGGCACCCTGCTCGACCTCGACCACGGCACCTACCCGTTCGTGACCTCCTCCAACCCGGTCGCCGGGGGCGCGCTGACCGGGGCCGGCCTCGGGCCCCGCCACGTCGACCGCGTCATCGGGATCACCAAGGCCTACGTCACCCGGGTCGGCGCGGGCCCCTTCCCGACCGAGCTCGACGGCGACATCGCCGAGCGCATGACCGAGCACGGCGGGGAGTACGGCACCACTACGGGCCGGCGCCGGCGGGTGGGATGGTTCGACGCGGTGCTGGCGCGCTACGCCAACCGCGTCAACGGCTTCACCGACCTGTTCCTGACCAAGCTCGACGTGCTCAGCGAGTTCGACGAGCTGCGGGTGTGCGTCGCCTACCGCTACGAGGGCGAGACCTACGAGCACTTCCCGCCCCACCAGTCGATCATCCACCACGCCGAGCCGGTCTACGAGACCATGCCGGGCTGGAAGACCGACATCACCGACGTCACCCGCTACGACGACCTGCCCGCCGAGGCGCGCGCCTACGTCGAGCGACTCGAGGAGCTCGCGGACGCGCCGGTGACGTGGGTGTCGGTGGGTCCCAAGCGCTCGCAGACGCTGGTGCGCCGCGACGTGCCGCTGGTCCCCGGAACCTGACGCCGCCCGGCGGGGTGGGCCCGCGGCGGCCCGGCGCCGTAGGCTCTGCTCGCCGCGCCCGTCCGTCGCAAAGGAGCATGCCCGGTGGCCTCCTCCATCCTCGTCGTCGGCGGTGGCGGCCGCGAGCACGCGCTGGCGTGGCGCCTGGCCGCGTCACCGTCGGTGGACCGGGTCGAGTCG
>SKLC01000243.1 GCA_007123425.1 Nitriliruptoraceae bacterium | reverse complement strand
TGTTGTGGGAGGTCGTCTGCAGGGCGTGGAAGGTGTGGAGGTTGAGGATGCGCTCGATGGGCTCGCGGTCCCCGAACCGGATCTCGAAGCGGTCCCACAGCTGGTCCCACTTGGCGACGTGAGAGCGCAGCAGCTCGTCGAAGCCGGGGGCCCGCGCAGCCTGCCGGGCGGCCGCCTCGTAGGGCTCGCTGATCGCCGGGTCCCCGCCGGTGACGATCGCGACGACTTTCTCGACGGTGACCGTCCGCCCGTCCTCGACGTCGAGCTCGAGCTCGTGGCCCACGAGCCCGTCGTCGTCGAACCAGTGCCGTGAGGTCGGGGGCCCGCCGGCGGTCACCCGCGTCCGCGCGACCTCGGCGATGCGCACATGCGACTGGTTGGTCTCGGCCACCACGCCGACGGTCTCGTCGTCGACCTCCTCGCGGGCGAGCACGTCGAGGTGCAGGTCCGACAGCTCCCGGTAGCGCTCGACGCCGGTGTTGCGGACCGCCGCGTCGATCGCGGAGCGGACGGTGAGCCGGCCCGAGAACCCGCGCGCGCCGAAGGTGGTCTCCAGCGTCGCGAGCTGCGGCTCGACCATGTGCACGAGCCACCGCTGGGTGACCGACAGCTGCTTGCCCGGCGCGACCTGCGCGCACAGGTGGCGCACCATCATGCCCCGCCGCAGGTCCAGCTCCGTGCGGTATTCCACGAGCTCGGCCTCGTCGGGACGGAACCAGGGCCCGTCATCCACGCGGAAGGCGAGCACGAGCCAGTTCGGCAGGTTGACCATGGACTCGTTGGTCACCTCGACGCCATCGACGACGTCGCCGAGGCGGTTGAACACCCCCGCGCGGTAGGTCCCGGGGTAGTGCACCCCGTCGGCGCGGCACTCGGGCGCGGCGCCCCGGGTGGCCAGGACCCCGTTGCCCAGCGTGCACAGCGCCTCGCGCAGCCCCTGCTCCTGCGGGTCGTAGCCCGTGTAGGTCAGCGTCCACTCACTCATCCCCGGCCTCCCCGGTCGACGGGCGGTCCGTGAGCAGGTCGTGCAGCTCGTCGAGGAAGCGGCGCGCGTCGGCGGTCGTCTCCAGGGCCGCGTGCGCGAGCGAGTCGCGGTCGTCGTCCTCGCCCCGGACCACCACCGCGACCCCGCCCCGGGCCCGCACGGCCCGGAATCCGTCCTCGTCGGTGAGGTCGTCGCCGAGGTAGAGCGGCAGGTGGTCGTCAGCATGCAGCTCGGTCAGCAGGGTCTCGATCGCGCGGCCCTTGTCCCAGTCGATGTCGGGGCGCAGCTCGTGGATGCGCTTCCCCCCGGTGGCCCGCAGCTCGTCGTAGCGTCCACCGAGCCCGGTGACGGCCTCCTCGATGCGCGCCCGCAGCCCGGGGTCGTCGACCTGCCGGTCGTGCACGGCGATGGCGAAGCCCTTGCGCTCGATCCGGACCCCGGGGATCCGCCCGAGGTCGTCACGCAGCTCCTGCTCGGCCCGGTCGAGCACCTCGACGTGGGCGGTCGCGAGCTGTCGGCGCGTGCCGTCGGGATGGAGGATGTCGAAGCCGTGGGAGCCCGCGTAGGCCAGCCCCTCGATGGCGACCTTGGCGCGCACGTCGTCGAGGTCACGGCCGCTGACGATGGCCACGAGCGTGGTCGCCGCGAGCCGCTCGATCGTCGACCGGGTCGCCTCGTCGAGCAGCGCATCGTCGGGGTCGTCGACGATCGGAGTGAGGGTCCCGTCGTAGTCGAGGAAGATCGCGAGGTCGCTGCGCGGATCGAGGTCGAGCCGCGCGCCGACGGGCAGCGCGGATGGCAGGTCGGCCAGGCGCGTCGGCGACGGTGGTGGGCCGGTGGGGTGCGGGGTGTCCATGGCGCTCCTGTGCGACCGGGCGACGTGGTGCCTGGCGGTCGCTACGACCTTGCCCGATCTCGTGGTGCCCCGCTGGGCCGAAGGGCCCCTGTGCCGGCCCGTGCTCGTGCCGTGCGCGGGGCTGGCTCACGGGCGCAGCATCGCGGGGTGGAGCCGCTGCTCGGGGCCGCGCTCGTAGAGCTTCGCCGGCCGGCCGCCCCCCGGGCCGGGTGGGGCACGGCCCTCGACGGGCACGACGAAGCCGCGGGTCGAGGCCACCTTGCGGCGGAAGTTGGCGGGATCGAGGGTCACGCCCCACACGGCCTCGTAGACCCCGCGAAGCTCCGCCAGCGTGAAGGGCTCCTCGACGAAGGCCGTCGCCAGGGCCGTGTACTCCAGCTTGGAGCGCGCCCGCTCGAGCGCGTCGGCGACGATGCGCCCATGGTCGTAGGCCAGCGGCGTCGCCTCGGCTCCGTCGAGGTCGCCGACGTCGACCAGGCGCGCGCGCGACTCGTCGGGCGGGTCCTCGGTCGTGGGGGTCAGCGCCAGATAGGCGACCGAGACCACGCGGCCGCCGGGGTCACGTGAGACCTCGCCGTAGGTGCGCAGCTGCTCGAGGTGCGCGTCGGGGGCGGTGATCCGCGCCAGCTCCCGCAGGGCCCGGTGCGCGGTGTCGTCGAGGCTCTCATCGTCGCGCACGCGACGGCCCGGCAGCGCCCACAGCCCGCCCAGCCGCGGCGCGTCGGGCTCGACCAGCAGCAGCTTGAGCCGGCTGTCGCGGATCGTGAGCAGGGCGACGTCCACCGCGACCGCGCACGTCGAGACACGGGCGCTCACGCGGGCACGACCTCGACACCGGCCGCCTCGACCTCGCCGATCGCACGGTCGGCCTCGCCCTCCTCGACCTCCACGAAGCGGGTCGCGGCCAGGGGCAGGACCACCTCGTAGCCCAGCTTCCGGGCATCGAGGGCGGTGGCCTTCACGCAGACGTCGCCGGCGAGGCCGACGACGACCACCCGCTGCACCCCCGCCTCGTCGAGCAGCCGACCGAGCCGGGTGGCCGACTCCTGGCCGCTGACGGGGTCGCGCACGGAGAAGCCGGAGTAGCCGTCGCCGCCGTCGACGCCCTTCTGCACGACCGGGCCGTCGACGCGCAGGTCGGCGTGCAGCTGCGCCCCCCAGGTGTCCTGGACGCAGTGGACCGGCCAGGTGCCGCCGTCGATGTCGAAGTGCGGCGTGCGCGGCGGGTGCCAGTCCTGGGTGTAGAAGACCGGGGCGCCCGCGGCGCGGGCCGCCTCGATCTCGCGGTTGGCGACCTCCACGACGGCCTCGCCGTCGGGGATGTGGAGGCTGCCGTCGGGATGGGCGAAGTCGTTCTGGACATCGACGACGATCAGCGCGGTCGTCTCGTCGTAGCGGGTCATCGGCTCGCTCCTGGTCTCGGCCGTCGGTGGCGGGTCACATCTCGAGAGGCGGGTCAGAGGTCGGTGACGGTGGGGATCACGGGTCCGTCGGCGTGGAGGTCGTCGGCGGCCGGCGGCAGCTCCGCGCGCGCGGCGCGGTGGTGCTCCCGGATGGCCGCCAGGTCGGGATCGTGGCGCAGCTCGCCGTCGACGAGCACCGGCACCTGCAGGGCGCGGCCGTCGCCGGGGGGCGGGGGAGCGTCCCAGGCGCGCAGATGCTCGGCCCTGGCCACCTCGCCGTCGAGCTGGCGCGTCGCCGCCTTGCGCTCGCCCGTGGTGGCCTTGACCCCGCCCCGCTTGGCCACCGGCTCGAGCGGGCCGTCGATGTCGTGGGCACGGGCGACCACCTTGTAGACGAAGCCGGCCGCCGGGGCCTGCGAGCCGGTCACCACGCTGGTGCCGACGCCGTAGCCGTCGGCGGGTGCGTCGGCGAGGTCCGCGAGCCGGAACTCGTCGAGGTCGCCGCTGAGCACGATCTTGGCGTCGTGCGCGCCGGCGTCGTCGAGCATCCGCCGGGCGCGCTGCGCCTCGGCCGCGAGGTCGCCGGAGTCGATGCGCACGCCGCCGAGCTCCGCGCCGGCCACGGCCAGGGCGCGCTGCAGGCCCCGGCCGATGTCGTAGGTGTCGACGAGCAGGGTGGTGTCCTTGCCCATCGCCTCCACCTGGGCGGCGAACGCGGCCTCCTCGTCGTCGTGGAGCAGCGTGAAGGAGTGGGCGGAGGTCCCCAGCGTGGGCACGCCGTGGCGGCGGCCCGCCTCGAGGTTGGACGTCCCGGTGAAGCCCACGAGGTAGGCCGCCCGGGCGGCGGCCACGGCGGCCTGCTCATGGGCGCGGCGGGCACCGAACTCCAGCAGGGCGCGGCCCGAGGCGGCACCGACCATGCGGGCGGCTGCAGAGGCCACGGCGCTGTCGTAGTTGAGCACCGACAGCACCAGCGTCTCCAGCAGCGCGGCCTCGGCGAAGGGGGCGGCCACGGTCAGCACCGGCGACCCCGGGACGTAGATCTCGCCCTCGCGGTAGGCGTGCAGCTCCCCGGTGAACTCGAAGTCGGCGAGGTAGTCCAGCGCCACCGGCGAGACGACGTCGTGGTCGTCGAGGTAGGCGAGCTCCTCGTCGGCGAAGCGGAAGTCGTCCAGGGCCTCGATGAGGCGGCCCAGGCCCGCGACGACCCCGTAGGCGCGGCCCGGGGGCAGGTCACGGGAGAAGGCCTCGAAGACGCACGGGCGATGTGCGGCGCCGTCGCGCAGGGCTGCGTCGACCATCGTGAGCTCGTAATGGTCGGTCAGCAGGGCGGTGCTCACACGGCCTCCTGTGGCGGCGAGGGCGGGCCCAGGGGCCCAAGGTCCGGGGCATGTGGGGACGCGAGCGGAGCACGGCGGGGGCGCGGCCCGGGGCGGGGTTGTGGTCATTGTGACCTTATCTGGTGGGACCATACCCCGGGCGCCGGTGGGGCGCCACCGGCTGGATGTCGCCGCCGACGCGACCACGGTGCGGCTGAGCCGGCCGCACCGTGCGTCGTCCGTGACGGCGGGCCGTCAGCTCTCCAGCGCGGACAGGATCGCCGTCAGCCACGGGCCCAGGTCGCCCGGATGGCGGGCGGAGATGAGGTTGCCGTCGACCACCGTGGGCTCGTCGCTCCAGTCGCAGCCGGCATTGACCATGTCGTCCTTGATCGCGGCCACGCTGGTGGCGCGGCGGCCGGAGATGATCCCCGCCGAGATCGGGACCCACCCCGCGTGACAGATGAACGCGATCGGGGTGCCCGCGGCGTCGAGGTCGCGGACCAGCCGGAGCACGTCGTCGGACTGCCGCAGCTTGTCGGGCGCGAAACCGCCGGGGATGACCAGCAGGTCGACGTCCTGGGCATCGACCTTCTCCACGGTGGTGTCGACCGGGACGGGGCCGTGGCCCTTCTTTCCGGACACGGGCTGGTCGCTCACGCCGGCCACGGTCGTGTCGACCTCGGCCTCCTGCAGCCGCCACAGCGGGTAGAGCAGCTCGGCGTCCTCGAACAGGTCGGCGGCCAGGATCACGACGTGCTTGTCGGTCGCCATGGTGCGCTCCTCTTCTCGTCGGTCGCGTCGTCGGGCCCATCGTGCCGGCGGGCCTGCGCCCGGGTGCCGGCCACGCTGGTCGAACGGCCGTCGCCTGGCCGCGGCGACGCGAGCGGTGCGTGTGGAGCTCCGACGTCGCCGACGGGACGAGGGCGTGAGCGTGCGGCCAGTAGTCTGCGAGCCTCGACGTGCTCCCGATCATGCAGGAGGCCAGGGGTGTCGCTGTCCCCAGACGAGGTGCGTCACGTCGCGGGCCTGGCCCGGCTCGCGCTGACCGACGAGGAGGTCGCCGAGCTGGCCCCGCAGCTGTCGTCCATCCTCGACTACGCGGAGCAGGTCGGCGAGGTGGCCGCCGAGGACGTGCCGGCCTCCACCCACCCGTTCCCGCTGGCCAACGTGCTGCGTCCCGACGAGCCCCGGCCCTCGCTGTCCCGCGAGGACGTGCTCGCCGGCGCGCCCGAGGTGGAGCAGGACCGCTTCGCGGTGCCGCGCATCGTCGCGGAGGAGGGCTAGATGGCCGCCGATGTGACGCTCACCGGGCTGTCGGCCTCCGAGCTCGCCCAGCGCCTGCGCGATCGCGAGGTCTCGGCCCTCGAGGTGGCCGAGGCACATCTCGAGCGGATCGCGGCGCACGACGGCGTGGAGGCCGGGGGAGACGAGTGGGTCGCGCGGGACGCGGACGCGCTCGGCGAGCGGGACGTCCACGCCTACCTGCACGTCACCGCCGCGGCCGCCCGCGAGCACGCCGCCGACGTCGACCGCCGCCGGGCGGCCGGGGAGGAGCTCGCCCCGCTGGCCGGCGTCCCGGTGGCGATCAAGGACGTGCTGACCACCCGCGGCGTGCCCACCACCTGCGGCTCGCGGATGCTCGAGGGCTGGGTGCCGCCCTACGACGCCACCGTCACCGAGCGCCTGCGCGCCGGCGACCTCGTCGCCCTGGGCAAGACCAACATGGACGAGTTCGCGATGGGCTCGTCGACGGAGAACTCCGCCTACGGCCCCACGCGCAACCCGTGGGACCTCGGCCGGGTGCCCGGCGGGTCCTCGGGCGGCTCGGCCGCCGCGGTCGCCGGTCGGCTCGCGCCGCTGTCGATCGGCACCGACACCGGCGGCTCGATCCGCCAGCCCGCGGCCCTGACCGGGATCGTGGGCGCCAAGCCCACCTACGGCACCGTGTCGCGCTACGGGCTGGTCGCCTTCGCCTCCTCGCTCGACCAGGCGGGCCCCTTCGCCCGAACCGTCGAGGACGCCGCCCGCCTGCACGCGCTGATCGCCGGCCACGACCCGCGCGACTCCACCTCCGTGCGCGAGACCGCGCCCGACGTGCTCGGCCCGCTGCGCGAGGGCGTCGAGGGGCTGCGCATCGGGGTCGTCCGCGAGCTCGCCGGGGAGGGGTACGAGCCCGGCGTCGAGCGGGCCTTCGCCGACGTGCTGGAGCGCTACGAGCGGCTGGGCGCCGAGATCGTGGAGGTCTCGCTGCCGCACGCCGACTACGCGCTGGCCGCCTACTACCTCATCGCCCCCTCGGAGGCCTCGTCGAACCTCGCCCGCTTCGACGGCGTGCGCTACGGGCTGCGGGTCGACGCCGCCACGGCCGAGGAGATGAACGCCGCCACCCGCGAGGCCGGCTTCGGGCCCGAGGTCAAGCGGCGCATCATGATCGGCACGCACGCGCTGTCCAGCGGCTACTACGACGCCTACTACCTGCAGGCATCCAAGGTGCGCACGCTCATCGCGCGGGACTTCGCGGCCGCCTTCGAGCAGGCCGACGTGCTGATCAGCCCCACCTCGCCGAGCGTGTCGTTCCGCCTCGGTGAGCTGGTCGACGACCCGCTGGCGATGTACTTGAACGACGTGGCCACGGTGCCGGGCAGCCTCGCCGGCATCCCGGCCCTGTCGCTGCCGGCCGGCACCGCGCCCGCTCCCGACGACCCGGATGCGGCGCTGCCCGTGGGGCTGCAGGTGATGGCGCCGCTGCTGCGCGACGAGCTGATGTACCGGGCGGCCTGGGCCCTGGAGCAGGACCTGGGGCCGCTGGCGGCCCCGACCGGGCCCAGCGCCCTGGAGGTGGCGTGATGAGCGCGACGTCGACCGCAGCCCTGCTCGAGGGCGAGACCGGCGCCTGGGAGCTGGTCGTGGGCCTCGAGGTCCACGTGGAGCTGCAGACCGCGACCAAGATGTGGTGCGGCTGCTCGACCGACTTCGGCGGGCCGGCCAACACCAACGTCTGCCCGGTGTGCACCGGGCAGCCCGGAGCCCTGCCGGTCGCCAACGAGCAGGCCGTCGCCGACGCCGCGCTGCTGGGCCTGGCGCTGGGGTGCGACATCGCCGAGGTGTGCCGCTTCCACCGCAAGAACTACTTCTACCCCGACCTCGCGAAGAACTACCAGATCAGCCAGTACGACGTGCCGCTGTGCCACGACGGCCGGCTCGACCTCGACGTGACCACCGACGAGGGGGAGCAGGTCACGCGCCGGGTGGGCATCGAGCGCCTCCACATGGAGGAGGACACCGGCAAGTCGCTGCACGTGGGCGAGTCGGGCCGGCTGCACGGTGCCGAGAAGTCCCTGATCGACTACAACCGCTGCGGCATCCCGCTGCTCGAGATCGTCTCCGACCCCGACATCCGCGATCCCGAGACCGCTCAGGCCTATCTCCGTGAGCTGCAGGCGATCGTGCGCACGCTCGGCGTCTCCGACGCGCGCATGGAGGAGGGCTCGATCCGCTGCGACGCCAACGTCTCCGTGCGCCGGCCCGGCGAGGAGCTCGGCACCCGCTGCGAGATCAAGAACCTCAACTCCGTGCGCTCGCTGGGGCGGGCCGTGCGCTACGAGGCCCGCCGCCAGATCGACGTCCTCGAGGCCGGCGGCGAGATCGTGATGGAGACCCGCCACTGGGACGAGGGCCGGGGCGTGACCGAGACCCTGCGGCGCAAGGAGTCGGTCACCGACTACCGCTACTTCCCCGACCCCGACCTGGTCGAGATCCACTCCTCGCGGGCGTGGGTCGAGCAGCTGCGGGCGCGGCTGCCCGAGCTGCCGGCCGCCTCCCGGGCCCGCCTCCAGCAGGCGGGGCTCTCGGCCGAGCAGGCGGCGACCATCGTCGCCGGCGGGCTGCTCGCCCTGCACGACGAGGCGGTGGCGGCCGGTGCCGAGCCGGTGGCCGTGGCCAACTGGTGCACCGGCGAGGTCACCGGGCAGCTGTCGAGCGCTGCGCTCACGCCCGCCGAGGCGGGGCTGACGGGTGCGCACGTCGCCGAGCTCGTGGCCCTGATCGACGACGGCACCCTGTCGACCAAGCTCGCCAAGGACGTGCTGGCCGGCGTCATCGAGGAGCGTGGCGCCGTCCCACCCGCCGAGGTCGCCGAGCAGCGGGGCCTGCAGCAGGTCTCCGACGAGGGAGAGCTGCAGGGCATCGTCGACGAGGTGGTCGCCGCCAACCCCGAGACGGTCGAGGCCATCCGCGGGGGCAACGACAAGGCGATCGGTGCGCTGGTCGGACAGGTGATGAAGGCCACCCGCGGCCAGGCCGACCCCAAGAAGACCAACGAGCTGCTGCGCGCCGCGATCGAGGCCTGACGGCCCCGTCAGCGAGGCGGACGTCGGGACGATCTCCAACGGGACACCCCGCCTCTGCGGCCGGATGCGTCAGCGTGCGTACGCTCGTCGGGCGTCCCCGCCGCTGCGCCACCACGCCTGGGCGGGGACGTTCGGGTGCCACACCCACTGACCTGGAACGAACGCGTGCTGTAGGACCGATGCCGTGTGGACTCACTGACCTTCCCGTCGCTCGACCCGGCCGCCCTGATCGGCGCCCTGCTGCCCGCCATCGGCGTCGCGCTGCTGCGCATCGGCGACGTCACCATGAACGTCTTCCGCATGGTGTTCGTGGTCCAGGAGCGGCGCCTGCTGGCGGCGCTGGCGTCGGCCGGTGAGGCCGCGATGTGGCTGTCGGCCGCGGGCATCGTGCTGACCAACATCACCCCGCTGCGCGCCATCGGCTACGTGGTGGGCGTGGCGGCCGGGACCGCCATCGGCGTGGAGGTGGCCCGGCGCCTGCGCCTGGGCATGTCCACCGTGCGCGTCTACGTCGACGCCGACGCCGAGGACGAGCACGGGCGGCAGCTCGAGCTCGGCTGGCGGGTCGCCTCCGCGATCCGTGGCGCTGGCTACGCCGCGACGGTCTTCCGGGGCCACGGCCTGCACGGCGAGGTCGACATGGTGCTCTCCACCGTGCGGCGCCGGGACGCCGAGGAGGTGGTGGGCATCGCACGCTCCGTGGACGCCTCCGTCATGGCGGCGATCGACAACGCGCTGAGCCCCGCGGCGATGCCAGCCGGCACCGCGGGCCGCGTGTGAGATGATCGTGCGAGCCCGATCCACAGTGCCTGAGCGTGGCGCCGTGAGCTCCTTCGTCTAGGACGCGGCGTCCAGCACGTCGCCGAGGGTGCCGCCGTAGGTCAGCAGGATCCACGTGCTGCCCGGGCGCAGACGCGCCGCGTCGCGCCCGTCCACGAGCCCCAGGTGGGCGTCGACGTCGCGCTTGATCCAGCCGATCTCGTAGAGGCGCCCGTTCCGCAGCAGCAGCGCGTCACCGGTGCCGGTCAGCTCGTAGGCGGGCGCGCCCGCGGAGTCGCGGCCCGCGACGGGGACGTCGAGGAGCACGACGTTGCTCGCGGCGATGCGCTCCGGGCCGGTGACCTCGTGGGGACGGTCGTTCTGCAGGCGGCGGAACACGCCCGCCTCGGGGTCGTAGTCCCAGCTGGTCGCCGCGATCGGCGACATCAGCACCCGCAGCGGGCCGTCCAGCGGCCGGCCGCCCTCCGGGGGCGTGTCGTCGAACCGCCATGGCACCGGAGGGGGCGGGGGCGCGTCCCGCTCGGCCACCGCCTCGGGCAGCCGGCTGTAGAGGTGATGGGGGGCGCGCCGGTGGGCCTGGGTGAAGTAGCCGGGGCCGCCGGCGCCGACGCTGGTGAGCTCCGCCGCCTCGATCATGTCCAGCACCTCGGCGCGCGCGCCGGCGTAGACGAACACCCCGTCGAGCGGGGCCACCAGGTCGACGTCGACGGGGCGTGCCGAGCGGATGTTGCCCACCACGTCGGGGTGGTGGCTGTGGAACACGGCGGCGAACCGGGTCGTGCCGCCCTCGGTCTCCTGCTCGTAGACGATGTCGGCGTGCTCGAGCCCGGTGTGGGGATGGGCGAGCTCGTTGTTGGGGATCTTGACCGTGGCCGCGGGGCGCTCGGCGAGCTCGGCGGCCGCGTCCTCGTCCAGCTCGATGCCGGTCAGCGGTGCGGTGGCGGGCGGCCGGTCGAAGGGCCCCAGGTCGACCTCCGGCGGTGCAGGCAGCCGCTGCGGCTCGTCGAGGGCTGCCGTCCCGTCG
>SKLC01000423.1 GCA_007123425.1 Nitriliruptoraceae bacterium | reverse complement strand
GTGCCCTTCGGCGGCGCCGGGCCGCTGCACCAGGCCGCCCTGGCCGCCGAGCTCGGCTGCCGCGAGGTGCTGGTGCCGCCCAACCCCGGCGTGCTCTCCGCGCTGGGCCTGCTCGCGGCGCCGGTCACCGTCGATCGGGCGCTGAGCCGGCTGGGGCCGCTGGCCGAGCGGTCGGCGCAGGAGCTGACCGGCATCTGGGACGAGCTGGCCGGCGACGCCGGCGCCGTGCTCCGCGAGCAGGGCGCGAGCGCGCACACCGAGCAGCGCATCGCCGACCTGCGCTACCGCGGCCAGGCCTACGAGCTGGCCGTGGACGCCACCGACCCCTCCCCCGAGGCGCTGACCGAGGGCCTCCACGAGGCCCACCGGGAGCGCTACGGCTACGACCAGCGCGAGGAGGCGGTGGAGCTCGTGACGCTGCGGGTGCGCGTGGAGGGCCCCACGCCGCCGTTGCCGCTGCCCCGCTGGAGCGGCGGCGCTGGGCTGGCCGAGGCCACGATCGCCACCCGCGACGTGGTGATCGAGGGGCGGCAGCGGCCCACCGCGATCGTCGACCGGGCGGCGCTGGCCGCCGGGGCGCGCCTGCGCGGTCCCGCGGTGGTGGTGGGCATCGACGCCACGTGCTTCGTGGCGCCGTGGCAGGCCGGGGAGGTCGACGACCTCGGCGCGCTGCGGCTCACCGAGGCGTGAGGAGGGCTCCACCAAGGTGGTGCTCGACCCGGCCGCGTGAGCGTCGACGCGCGGCCCCACGGCACGGACGGCCCGGATGGGGACGTCCGCGCCGAACATGCATGAAGCCCCGCCGAAGCGGGGCTCCATCCGACCTTCCCGGATCCCTGTGGGGTCTGCGAGGGTCGCTACGACCGCGTGATCACATCGGGCGGACGTCGCTGGCCTGGGGGCCCTTCTGACCCTGGGTGACCTCGAAGGAGACCTTCTGGCCCTCGTCGAGGGTCTTGAAGCCCTCGGCCTGGATCGCGGAGAAGTGGACGAACAGGTCCTCGCCGCCGGTCTCGGGCTGGATGAACCCGAAGCCCTTGTCGGCGTTGAACCACTTGACGGTGCCGTCTGGCATGTATCTACCTCTGCAAGCGCGCGAGGTCGGGTAGCTCCAAGAGACAGGAACGAGACACCCCGAACGAGCGCGAAGAACCCAGCGTACCCCACGCCGCGTCCCTGCGGGCAGGTGGAGCCCATGTGCGCGTGCAGCGACCGCGAGGGCCCGCGCGGGACGGTGCGAGCGGGCCATTAGGCTGGCCCCGAACGCAGTGGCCGCCCCGTCCCCAGCGCCCGAGGGCCCCGTGGAGCACGTCGACCCGATCACGCTCGAGGTGGTCCGCAACGCGCTGGTCGGCATCGCCGAGGAGGCCGGCGCGGCGCTGCGCCGCACCGCCTACTCCCCGAACATCAAGGAGCGGATCGACTGCTCCACGGCGCTGTTCGACGCCGAGGCCCGGATGGTGGCCCAGGCGGAGCACATCCCGGTGCACCTCGGCTCGATGCCCGCCTCGGTCCTCGCCGCGCTCGAGGCGGTCGACGACCTCGGCCCCGGCGACCAGGTGCTGCTCTCCGACCCCTACCAGGGCGGCAACCACCTGCCCGACTGGACCGTGGTGTGCCCGGTGCACGACGCGGGGGGCCGCCTGCTCGGCTATGCCGCCAACCGGGCGCACCACAGCGACGTGGGCGGCTCCGCGCCGGGCTCGATGCCGGCGTCGGCCACCGAGATCATCGCCGAGGGGCTGCGCATCCCGCCGGTGCGCCTGCACCGCGCCGGCGTCGAGGACGAGGACCTGGTCGCGCTGCTGCTGGCCAACACCCGCACGCCCCGCGAGCGGCTCGGGGATCTGCGCGCGCAGCTGGGCGCCAACGCCCTGACGGTCCGCCGGCTGGTGGAGCTCGCCGACGATCTCGGGCCGGAGCTGCTGGCCGCGGCGATGGCCGCCACGCTCGACCACGCGGAGCGGGCGACCCGTGCCGCGGTCGCCGAGCTGCCCGACGGCACCTACCGGTTCGCCGACGCCCTCGACGACGACGGCGCGGGCACCGCACCGGTGCCGATCGAGGTGACGGTCACCATCGACGGCGGCCACCTGACCTGCGACCTCAGGGGCTCGAGCCCGCAGGTGACCGGGCCGGTCAACGCGCCGCGCGCGGTGACGGTCTCGGCTGCGGTCTACGCCCTGCGGGCGGTCGCCGCCCCCGATGCGCCGGCCAACGACGGCGCCACGCGCGTGCTCACGGTGCTGACCGAGCCCGGCACCGTGGTCGATCCTCTGCCGCCCGCCGCCGTGGCCGCCGGCAACGTCGAGACCTCGCAGCGGATCGTCGACGTGCTGCTGGGCGCGCTGGCACAGGCGGCCCCGGAGCGCGTCCCGGCGGCCAGCCAGGGCACCATGAACAACACCCTGCTCGGGGGCACCGATCCGCGGACCGGGACCCGGTTCAGCTACTACGAGACGCTCGGCGGCGGCCAGGGCGCGGGGCCCGGCTGGCGCGGGGCCTCGGGCATCCACACGCACATGACCAACACCCGCAACACGCCGGTCGAGGCCTTCGAGCTGTCCTATCCGCTGCGGGTCCTCGAGTACCGGCTGCGGGAGAGCTCGGGCGGGGCGGGCCGCTGGCCCGGGGGCGACGGGCTGCGGCGGGTGCTCGAGGTCGAGGCCGACGACGTGGTGGCCTCCCTGGTCACCGACCGCCGTGAGCGGGCCCCGTGGGGGCTCGCCGGCGGTGGCGACGGCGCCCCGGGCCGCAACCTCCTCGTGCGCGACGGCGACGAGCAGCGGCTGCCGGCCAAGGTCACCGTCGGCCTCCGGCGCGGCGACCG
>SKLC01000021.1 GCA_007123425.1 Nitriliruptoraceae bacterium | reverse complement strand
GGTCGAGGCCGACGATGTGCTCGCGGGTGAGGAGCCGCTCCAGATCCGGGCCGCCGGACCCGGCCAGCGGCCGGCCGACGTGGCCGTGACCCTGCGCACCCCGGGCCACGAGGCCGAGCTGGCGGTGGGCTTCCTCCACGCGGAGGGCCTGCTGGCCCAGGGTGAGGTCGTCGACGTGACCTACGGCGACCCGCTGGAGGTCGCCCGCCCCGATGACACGGCGACGGTCCACCTCAGCCGGGCCCTGGACCTGGCTGCGGTGGCGGCGCGCCGCTCGGCCGCGACCGCGGCCTGCGGGGTGTGCGGCAAGGCCTCGATCGAGGATGTGGAGGTGCGCTGCACCCGTCCGCCGCTCGCGGGGCCGTCGGTGGCGCTGTCGACCTTGGCCGCCCTGCCCGACCGGCTCCGCGAGCACCAGGAGGTCTTCGCGGCCACCGGCGGCCTCCATGCGGCGGCCACCGCCCTGCCGACGGGCGCGCTGCAGGTGGTGCGCGAGGACGTCGGGCGGCACAACGCCCTCGACGCGGTGGTCGGCGCGCACCTGCTGGCGGGCGAGCTGCCGCTGCACGATCGGGTGCTGGCGCTCTCGGGCCGGATCGGCTTCGAGCTGGTGCAGAAGGCGGCCCTGGCCGGCATCGGGCTGGTGGTGGCGGTGGGCGCCGCCTCCGACCTCGCGGTGCGCACCGCCGACGCGCTGGGCGTGACCCTGGTGGGCTTCGTCCGTGGCTCGCGGGCCACGATCTACACCGGCGAGCACCGCATCGACCTCACCGGCTGAGGGCCCAGCCGCGCGGGCTCAGGACAGCACGCGATGCCCGGCCCCGTCCTCGCCGCGGGATCAGGGCAGCACGCGCTGCCAGGCGCCGTCCTCGCCACGGGACCAGTAGCCCGGCGTGCCGTCGTGCGCGTCGATCACCTCGGCGACCGAGGGGTCCTGCTCGAGGACGGCCGTCAGCGAGGGCAGCCGGATGCGCTCGGGGTCCTCGAGCTCCTCCTCGGTCTCGTCGCCGACGAACACGCTCCAGCCGCTGACGGTGCGCCCGTCGCCCAGCGCTCGCCCCCGGTCGTTCGGGTCGAAGGCCACCGCCCCGACCGGGCCACCGGTGTCGATGAGGCGCCCGCTGGCGAAGGCGGCCAGGTCGTCGGCGAGGGTGGTGCTGTCGATCGCGGTGCTGATCTCCTCGGCCATGGCGTCCTCCTCGGTGGCCGGATCGCGGTGCGCTACGGCTCGCGGTGCGGTACCGCTCGCGCTGGGGTGCCGGTTCGGCGGTGTCTCGCGCGGTGCCGCGGGGTCCGGCGCGTCGCGGGTGCGCTCAGCCGGTGCGGCGCGTGAGCGGCTTGTACTTGATGCGGGTGGGGGTGAGCGCGTCCTCGCCCTTGCGCTTGAGGTAGTCCTCCTCGTACTCGGAGTAGCCACCCGGGTACCAGGTCACCTGCGAGTCGCCCTCGAAGGCGAGGATGTGGGTGGCGACGCGGTCGAGGAACCAGCGGTCGTGGGAGGTGATCACCGCACAGCCCGCGAAGTCCAGCAGCGCCTCCTCGAGGCCGCGCAGCGTGTCCACGTCGAGGTCGTTCGTGGGCTCGTCGAGCAGCAGCAGGTTCGCCTCGTTCTGCAGCAGCTTCGCGAGGTGGACGCGGTTGCGCTCACCACCGGAGCAGTCGCCGACGTCCTTCTGCTGGTCGCCGCCCTTGAACCCGAAGGCGGCCACGTAGGCGCGGGAGTACATCTCGGTCTTGCCCAGGGTGATCCACTCGCTGCCGCCGGTGATCTCCTCGAAGACGGAGTTGCCGGTCTCGAGGTGGGCCCGCGACTGGTCCACGTAGGACAGCTGCACGGTGTCGCCCACCCGCAGGTCGCCCTCGTCGGGGGTCTCCTCGTCACCGCCCAGCAGCTCGGTCTGGCCGGCCGCGGAGACGATCATGCGGAACAGGGTGGTCTTGCCGGCGCCGTTGGGGCCGATGACGCCCACGATGCCGCCGGGGGGAAGTGAGAAGGTCAGGTCCTCGTAGAGCAGCTTGTCGCCGAAGCCCTTGGTGACGTCATCGGCCTCCACGACCACGTTGCCCAGCCGAGGCCCGTCGGGGATCATGATGACGGGCTTGGTGACCTCCTTGGGGCGCTCGCGGTTCAGCAGCGACTCGTAGGCCTGGATGCGGGCCTTGGCCTTGGTGCGCCGGCCCTGGGGCGTGGACTTGGCCCACTCGGCCTCCTCGGCCAGCTGGCGCTGCCGGGCCGACTCCTCGCGCTCCTCCTGGGCCAGGCGCTCGCGCTTCTGCTCCAGCCAGCCCGAGTAGTTGCCCTGGTAGGGGAAGCCCTTGCCGCGGTCGATCTCCAGGATCCACTCCGCCACCTCGTCGAGGAAGTAGCGGTCGTGGGTGATGGAGACGACCATGCCCGGGTACTCCTGCAGGTGGCGCTGCAGCCAGGCGACGGTCTCCGCGTCGAGGTGGTTGGTGGGCTCGTCGAGCAGCAGGATGTCGGGCTTGGACAGCAGCAGCCGGCACAGCGCGACCCGTCGGCGCTCACCGCCGGAGAGCGTGGCGACCTCGTTGTCGCCGTCGGGCACCCGCAGGGCGTCCATGGCGACCTCGACGTGGCGCTCGAGGTCCCAGGCGTCGGCCGCGTCGATGGCGTCCTGGACCTCGCCCATCTCCTCGTAGACCTTGGTCATCTCGTCGTCGTCCATCGGCTCGGCCAGCTTGGCCGTGAGCTCGTTGAACCGCTCCACGAGCCCGACCGCGCCACCGAGGCCCTCCATGACGTTCTCGCGCACGTTCTTGGACTCGTCGAGATCGGGCTCCTGCGGCAGGTAGCCCACGCTGAAGCCGCGGGCCGGCCAGGCCTCGCCCTCGAACTCGGTGTCGACGCCGGCCATGATCTTGAGCAGCGTCGACTTGCCCGCGCCGTTCGGACCGATCACGCCGATCTTCGCACCGGGCAGGAAGGACAGCCAGATGTTCTCCAGGACCGTCTTGCCCCCCGGGACGGTCTTGGACAGGCCCTTCATCACATAGCAGTACTCGGCCACAACGTGTCCTTGTGCGGGTCGCGCGAGGTGCGTGGTCAGCGGCCGAGGGTAGCGAGCACTGTCACGTGCCCCGTGTGCCCCGTGGTGCACGGACTGCGCAAACTCCTTTGCAGGTCGCCACCATCCTCCTAGAGTGGTCGTAGAAGCCGCTCGACGACAGAGGTTCATGACGCGGTCCACTGGGGGAATCTGCCGAGATCGCGCGCGGCGTTCTCGTCCATGTGGTAGTCGTCACGATCAGCCACGTCGAGCACCGGGAAGATCGCAACCTGGATCCGACGATGAGGAGCATGGCGTGATGAGACGCACAGCGATCGCCGCGTTCGCGGGAGCAGCGCTGCTGCTGGCCGCGTGCAACGGCGACAACGGCGACGTCGACGTCGACGTGACCGACGACAACGGCAACGACGAGGCGGCCGAGGGCGTCGTGGCCGAGTACCAGGAGTCCGGGGTGACCCTGGGCGTGGCCAACGAGGTCCCCTTCGGCTACATCGGCGACGACGGCGAGGTCACCGGCATCCGCCCGGACGTCGCCGAGGCCGTGCTCGACGAGATGGGCATCGAGATCAACGACGCCGAGGTCGTGGAGTTCGGTGAGCTGATCAGCGGCCTGCAGGCCGGCACCTTCGACATCATCACCGCCGGCATGTACATCACGCCGGACCGCGCGGAGCAGGCCCACTTCACCGACCCGGACTACTGCGTCGCGGAAGGCCTGGCCGTCGAGGAGGGCAACCCCTTCGACGTCAACGACTACCAGGACATCGTGGACAACCCCGACGTGACCGTCGCGGTGGCCTCCGGCACGGTCGAGGTCGACTACCTCGAGGACGCCGGGGTCCCGGACGACCAGATCGAGACCTTCGGCGACATCGACAGCATGTACCGCGCCCTGGAGGCTGGCGAGGTCGACGTGGTGACCGGCACCGCGGCGACCGTGGACACCCAGGTCGCCGCGCGTGACGGCATGGAGGCCGTCGAGGGCTTCTTCCCGGAGACCGCCGAGGGCGACCAGGTGCTGCCCTGCGGTGGGCACGTGTTCGACGACGAGGACTTCCGCGACGCCTTCAACGAGGTGCTGAACCAGTTCCGTGAGGACGGCACCACGATGGAGATCATCACGGCCTACGACGACTTCACCGAGGAGGACGTCGAGATGGCCAATGACCTCACCCTCGAGGACTTCCTCGACTGACACCACCCTGACCGGCCCGGCGGCGGCTGCCGCCGGGCCGGCGACCGTCACAACACAACAGGAGCGCCCGTGGGAGACTGGGTCCTGACCTGGGGGCAGTACCAGGTGCTGTGGGAGGGGCTGACCGTCACGCTGCGACTGCTGGGGCTGGCCTTCCTGCTCGGGGTCGTGCTCTCCCTCGTCTTCGGCATCGCGCGCCTGTCCCCCCGCACGTGGATGCGCGGGCTGGCCCTGGTCTACGTGGAGTTCGCGCGCGGGATCTCGTCGATCATCCTGCTGTTCATCATGGTGTTCGCGATCCCGATCCTGTTCGACTTCGACGCCTTCGGCAGGTTCAGCTTCGCGGTGGTCGCCCTGGCGATCAACATGGGCGGCTACGGCGCCGAGATCGTCCGCGGCTCCATCAACGCGATCCCCAAGGGCCAGACCGAGGCCTCGATCGCGCTCAACCTCAGCCCCACCCAGCGGCTGCGCCACGTGGTCCTGCCCCAGGCGATGCGCATCATCCTGCCGCCGATGGGCAACCTCACCATCGAGATCCTCAAGGGCACCGCCCTGGTGGCGCTGGTCGCCATCGGCGACCTCATGCAGGCCACCCGCAACCTCATCCAGGCCCAGCTGGCCGAGGGCGTGTCCGGCGTGACGATCCTGTTCGTCAACGTGCTGGTGATCTACTTCATCGTCGCCCAGATCATCAACGGGCTCTTCCGCTTCGGGGAGGCGCGACTCAACGCGCGCTTCCGGCAACGAACGGGCCGCGCGGCGGTGTCGACCGAGGCCTACTCGGAGGTGAGCGCATGAGCGAGGCCGTCGCCACGTCCCCGACGCCCTCCGGCCCGTCGACGGACCAGAAGCTGGCCTACGAGCCGCATCGAAAGTGGTACCGGCGGCCCGAGATCCTGGGCCCCGTCGCGATCGTCATCGCCGTCTACGCGGTGCTGCTCGGCGTCGAGGTGCAGCCGGGCCGCTACCGCTCCGCGTTCACCGCCGACGGCGACCTCGCCCTCGACTGGGACTACTTCTTCCACCTCATCCCCCAGATGCTGACCGGCGCCTACGTCCTGGCGCGCGCCACCGTGCTGGGCTTCACCGGCGCGATCGTGCTGGGGCTGCTGATGGCCCTGGGCCGTCGGTCGCAGTTCAAGCCGCTGTCGTGGGTCTCGGCCTTCGTCATCGAGTTCGTCCGCTCCACGCCGCTGCTGGTGCAGCTGTTCTTCCTGCAGGCGCTGTTCCGCACGACCGACGTCGTGAACCTCTCCGGGGTACAGATCCTCGTGCTCGGCCTGGCCCTGCACTACGGCACCTACACCTCCGAGGGCTATCGCGCCGGCATCAACAGCGTGCCCGACGGGCAGTGGGAGGCCTCGACCGCGCTCAACCTCGACCCGATCACCAAGTGGACGCGGATCATCATCCCGCAGGCCGTGCCCAACGTCCTGCCCGCCCTGGGCAACAACCTCATCGCGTCCTTCAAGGACGCGCCGATGGGCGGGCCGGTGCTCGCCGTGCCCTGCATGCTGTTCTTCGCCAACACGATCCGGGCGGAGGACTTTCGCTCGGTGGAGCCCATGCTGCTCATCGGCGCCGGGTTCCTGCTCATCAGCATCCCGGCCGCCTGGGGGCTGCGACGACTGGAGGAGCGCATTGAGTACGAGCGGTGAGTTGACGATGACCGACGTCTCCCCCAAGGGGGCGGCGGGCGTCCGGATGCGCAGCGTCGACAAGGCCTTCGGCCCGAACGTGGTGCTGCGCGAGCTCAACCTCGAGGTCGAGCCCGGCGAGCGGGTCGTGATCATCGGCCCCAGCGGATCGGGAAAGACCACGATCCTGCGGGTCATCATGACCCTGGAGCGCATCGACGGCGGGACCATCCGGGTCGGCGGCCAGCACCTCTACCACGAGCCGGTCGGCGACCAGCTCAAGGCGGCCAGCGAGAAGCACATCCGCAAGGTGCGCTCCAACATCGGGATGGTGTTCCAGCACTTCAACCTGTTCCCGCACATGAGCGCGCTCGAGAACATCATGCTCGCGCCGGTGAAGGTCCACAACAAGTCACGCGACGAGGCGCGCGAGACGGGGATGGAGCTGCTGGCGAAGGTGGGGCTGTCCGAGCACGCCAACCACACCCCCGGCCAGCTCTCGGGCGGCCAGAAGCAGCGTGTGGCGATCGCACGCGCGCTGGCGGCCGAGCCCGCCGTGATGCTCTTCGACGAGGTCACCTCGGCGCTCGACCCGGAGCTGGTGGGCGAGGTCCTGAGCGTGCTGCGCGACATCGCCGAGGAGGGCAGCACCACGATGATGCTGGTCACCCACGAGATGGCGTTCGCCCGTGAGGTCGCCGACCGCCTGGTGATGTTCGACAACGGTCGCATCGTCGAGGAGGGCCGTCCCAGCGACGTCCTCGACACCCCCCAGAAGCCGCGCACCCGCGAGTTCCTCGGCGCCGTCGGCGACCAATAGGCGCGATCCGCGCCCGCTCATCGACTGCGACCGCAGCACCCTGGGGCGGCGACTGCGCCGCACCGGGCAGAGGTCGGGGTCGAGGCCCTCCCCGTACCGGTGTGTGCCCGGGTGCGCGGGCCGGGCGTGCCGTCGAGCTCGACTGCCCCACCGGCCTCCCCGACCGCGAGCGGTGATGCGATGCGGTCTGCGGCAGCCAAGTACCCTCCGCGGCCATGCCTGCGTTTCCCGCCGCCGCGCTCGTCTTCCTCTCCTCCGCCGCCGTGCTGGTCCTCGAGATCCTCGCGGCGCGCCTGCTGGCGCCGTACGTGGGCGTGACCCTGGAGGTCTACACCGCCATCATCGGCGTGATCCTGGGCGGGATCGCACTCGGCTCGTGGCTCGGCGGCAAGTTCGCCGACCGCTTCGACCCGCGCGGGATGATCGGCCCGCTGCTGATCTTCGGCGGGATCCTCGCGTTCCTGTCGCTGCCGCTCGTCGACGGTCTCGGTAGCGGCCTGCGGGGGGCCACCGCCGCGACCACCACCGTGCTGACCTTCCTGGCCTTCTTCGCTCCCGCCGCGGTGCTCTCCGCGGTCACCCCGGCGGTGATCAAGCTGCGGCTGGCGTCGCTGGACGAGACCGGACGGGTCGTGGGCCGCCTGTCGGCGATCAGCACCACCGGCGCGATCGTGGGCACCTTCCTCACCGGGTTCGTGCTGGTCGCCGCCTGGCCCAGCCGCCCCGTCGTCCGGATCGTGGCGATCGGGCTGGTGCTGTTGGGCATCGGTGTGAGCCTGTGGCTGCGGCGGGTGCGCCCGCTGTCGATCGGGAGCGTGGTCGCCGCGGTGCTCGCGGGCCTGCTGTCGTTCGCTGCCACCCACCCCTGCGAGCACGAGTCCGCCTACTTCTGCGCCTACGTCGAGCAGGATCCCGACCGCGAGTCGGGCCGCATGCTGTGGCTGGACACGCTGCGCCACTCCTACGTCGACCTCGAGGACCCCAGCTACCTCGAGTTCACCTACATGCAGTGGTTCTCGGACGCGCTCACGGCGATGGCGCCCGAGGGCGGCCCGCTCGACACCCTGCACATCGGCGGGGCCGGCTTCACCATGCCCCAGTACCTGCGCGCCGAGCACCCGGGCTCCACCTCCACGGTCCTCGAGCTCGACCCCCTGCTGGTCGACCTGGCCGAGGAGGAGCTGGGCCTCGAGCTCGACGACGACATCGAGGTGCTCACCGGCGACGCACGGCTGGGCATCCAGCGCACCGAGCCAGCCGGCTACGACGTCGTGATCGGCGACGCGTTCGGGGGCGTAGCCGTGCCGTGGCACCTGGCGACGGTCGAGTTCACCGAGCAGATCCATCAGCGGCTGCGTCCCGACGGCGTGTACGTGATGAACCTGGTGGACTACGCCGAGCGGGACTTCCTGCGCGCCGAGGCCGCCACGGTCGACGCCGTCTTCGAGCACGTCGCCGTCATCGGCGCACCCGAGAACTTCGGCCCCACCCGCGGCGACGTGGGCGGCAACTTCGTGGTGATCGCGAGCGAGCAGCCGCTCCCCCTCGACGGCATCCGGGAGGCCAACCGTGCCCGGGCGCGCGAGGACCGGATCCTGCATGGCGAGGATCTCGACGAGTTCATGGGCGATGCCATGGTGCTCACCGATGACCACGCACCGGTGGACCAGCTCCTCACCCCACTGCCGCTGGCCCGCTGACCCCGCCGCCCTCGGCCGTGTGCCCCCGCGGTGCCAGGTGCCGAGGCCCCCGCAGTGCCAGGTGCGTCCCCCGCAGTGCCAGGTGCGTCCCCCGCGGCGCGGGGCTGGGCACCGATCAGGCCGAATGCGGACCGAGCGGTGCCCAGCCCCGATGGCGGGTCACACCAGGTCCCGGGGGATCTCCTCGTACCAGTTGTCGGAGAACACCCGCCGGTCGTCCTCGTAGGCGTCGAGCTCGGCGGTGAGCTTGAAGTGCGTGAGGTCCGACTCCAGCAGCGTGCGGGTGATCGTGCGCACCTTCCAGCCGTCGCGCTCCATGCCCAGGATCGTGGTGACCTGACCACGGGCGGAGCTGAAGTCGTTGGCCTGGGTCGAGTACGACTCCCACGTGCGCTGCTCGAGCACCATGTCGATGTCCTCGATGTAGCGCCGCCCGCTGTCGTTGACGACCTCGAGCGTGGCCCGGTCGGTGGCCAGGTCGCGGGTGACCAGCCAGTTGTGCTCGCCGGTCTCGAGCACCTCGGCGGTCATCGGCGGGCTGGCCTCCGGCGGCGGCAGGACGATGCGCTCGTCCTCCGTCGGGCGGGCCGGGCGCACCGGGATGTGCAGGGCGCTCTCCCCGGTGTGGACCGTCAGCCGGGTGGACTGCGGCGGCAGCCAGCTCAGCGGCCAGTAGGAGGTCGAGACCGCCAGGCGCAGCCGGTGCCCGGCCGGGAACGAGTGCGCGATGTCGTTCATCTCCACGCGCACCCGGTAGGTCTGGCCGGGCTCGAGCGGCTCGGGGTGCTCGCTCGAGTTGCGGTGGGTGAGGTTGAGCAGCCCGTAGGTGACCCGGGTGGCCTGATCGTCGGGCGCGGTGTCGGAGAGCCGCACGGCGACCTGGGCCACCGGCCGCGACGCGCTGACCTCCAGCTCCACGACCGGTGAGCCCAGGATCTCCACGGGCTCCTCCAGCGGCGGGCTCTCGAAGACCAGCGCGCCGCCGTCCTCCTCCCGCTGGTCGTGGGGGAGGTCCGGGGTCGCCGAGTAGGAGCACCACTTGCCGGCGAACAGCCCCAGGCTGGCCGGGGACTGGACGGTGAGCTCGCGCTCGAGGACCTCCTCGTCGGGGTCGGCCAGGCGCCAGCGGCCACCGAGCCTGTAGGTGCGGGTCTCGATGTTCGGCGAGGGCCAGGAGGGCTCGCCGACCCACCGGCCGGGCCGCTCGTCGTAGTAGGTGGTGGGCGCGACGCTGTCCTGCATGTAGACCCGGAGCATGGGCTCGTCCATGATCCCGGTCTCCTCCCCCTTGAGCCAGTGGTCCCACCACCGCAGCATCTCCTGGAGGAACCCGATCGCCGGGCCGGGGATGCCCAGGTGCGGGTACTTGTGGCTCCAGGGGCCCACCAGCGCCTGCCGGGGGCCGGGGAGGTTCTCCATCATCCGGAACACGGCGTTGGTGTAGCCGTCCGCCCAGCCGCTGACGGCCATCACCGGGATCTGCACGTCGTCGTAGTCCTCGCAGATCGAGCCGTGCTGCCAGAACTCGTCACGGTGCTGGTGGCGCAGCCAGGTGTCGAGCCACAGGCCGCTGCCCTCCAGACGGTCGAACCACATGTCGCGCCAGCGATCGCCGACGATCTCGGGGTCGGGTGGCAGCGAGTTGAAGCCGAACATCACCCCGGACCAGGACAGGTGGTCGCCCAGGACGCAGCCGCCCATGTAGTGCACATCGTCGGCATAGCGGTCGTCGGTGGAGCAGATCGTGACGACCGCCTTGAGCTCAGGAGGGCGGCGCGCGGCGATCTGCAGGCCGTTGAAGCCACCCCAGGAGATGCCGACCATGCCGATGTTGCCGTCGCACCAGGACTGGGTCGCGATCCAGCGCAGCACCTCCTCCCCGTCGGCGAGCTCCTGCTCGAGGTACTCGTCCTCGAGGACCCCGTCGCTGTCGCCGCTGCCGCGCAGGTCGACGCGCACGCAGGCGTAGCCGTGCCCCGCGAGGTAGGGGTGGATCTGCTCGTCCCGGCCCCGCTTGATGTCGCGCTTGCGGTAGGGGATGTACTCCAGGATGGCGGGCACCGGGGCGCGCTCCGCCCCCGCGGGCCGCCAGATCCGCGCGGCGAGGCGGGTCCCGTCTGACATCGGGATGAACACGTTCTCGGTGTGCTCCACCTCGTGGGGGAACTCGGACCGGATCTGCACGCTGCCTCCTGTGATTGCTCGCTCGCCAGCCACGTTGCGGGTGGCGGGGCGCGGCCCTGGCGGGCCTCACCTCACCGGGTCGATCTCGAAGGTGAGCATCTGCTCGAGCTCGTCCCAGGCCGCGTCCAGTGCGTCGTGGTCGGATGCGCCGACGTGGACCCGCCCGAGCTCGTAACTGTAGGACTCCTGCACGCTGAGCTCCGACAGCCG
>SKLC01000198.1 GCA_007123425.1 Nitriliruptoraceae bacterium | reverse complement strand
TTGCCGTCCAGGCCCAGGGTGCGCGAGCGCCGGGCGACCTCGCGGAAGCCCTCGACGTCCTTGACCTTGGCGTAGGGGCCGTCGATGGCCTGGATGCCCTCGTTGCGGGCGTGGACGAGCACGGTGTAGAGCACCCAGTGCCAGTGGTCGCCGGGGTAGTCGGGCTGGATGTCGCCCACGGTGAGGCTGGGCATGTTCAGCGCCGCGGCCATGTCCCCGGGCCCGAAGATGAACGTCTCGGCGCGCCCGGAGGCGGCCAGGATCTCGCGGGCGTTGACCAGGCCCTGGGCGTTCTCGATCTGGATCTCCAGGCCGATGCGGCCGACCTCCCAGCCCTTCTCGACCTCGAGCTGGGTGATCACGTGGTCCACGAACTGGACCTGCCCCGCGAACTGCACCTTGGGGATCATGATGCAGTCGAGGTGGTCCCCGGCGCCCTCGACGACGGCGATGAGGTCGCGCAGGGTCCACTGGGTGGTGCAGTCGTTGACGCGCACCACGCGCGTCTTGCCGCTCCAGTCACCCTCGCGCAGCGCCTGCACGACGTTGTCGCGGGCGCCCTCCTTGGCGCTGGGGGCGACGGCATCCTCGAGGTCGAGGAACACCTGATCGGCGGGAAGGCCCTGGGCCTTCTCGAGCATCTTCGGGTTGGAGCCCGGCACGGCCAGACAGGACCGGCGCGGGCGCATCGGCCGGTTCTTCTGCTGCAGGGCGGGTGGGGTGAGTGCCACGAGTCTGCCTCCGTGAAGTGGGGTCAGCGGTCCCGCGCACCCGACGGCCCCTCGACCGGATCGGGTGCGCCCGTGTCGGACGGCGGTTGCTTCGGGGACCGGGCGCCACACATCCTGTCGCACCCACGTCGGGGAGTCGAAATCCCGCGGGCGGCGATCTCAACGGGATCGTTGCACGCGCCACATCCGCCGGAAGCCCGCCCCCGCCAGGATGGCGATCGTGGCCGTGCTCCCGCGGCGGTCCCGTTGCCCGCACGGGAGCCCGCACGTGCGGTCAGCCGCCGGCGTCCTCGTCGGCCTGCTGCTGCCCGCCGCGCTCGCGCCGCCACGCCTCGGCGCGCTCGGACTCCTCGCGCAGCACGGCCTCGTGGGCGGGCGCGCTCCCGCCGAGGCGGGCCGGGACCCACCAGCTCCCGGCCGGCAGCCCGTCGGGATAGTCGCGCTGCGCCTCGTCGAGGAGCGCGTCCATCCGCGCGCGCAGCTGCTCGGTCACCTCCTCCGGGTCGTCGTCGGCTCGCGGGTGCAGGGCGGGTCCGTACCGGACGGTCACCGGCAGGCGCCAGCGTGGCCGTAGCGGGCGGCCCTTGGTGTGGAAGCGGTGGGAGCCCCAGCTGACCACCGGGACCAGGGGCACCCGGGCGTCGATCGCCATGCGCGCCGCCCCCGACTTGAACGGCAGCAGCTCGAAGGAGCGCGAGATCGTCTGCTCCGGCAGGACCAGCACCAGCTCGCCGGCGCGGGCGCGCTCGATCGCGGTCGCCAGGGCGTGGGCGCCCGAGCCGCGGTGGACGGGGATGTGCTCGGCGCGACGCATCACCCACCCGAACACGGGAGCCCGGAACAGCGCCTCCTTGGCCAGGATGCGCACGGGCCGACCCCACGCGAGGTACGGGCCGCGACCCGCCAGGAAGAAGTCCCAGTACGAGGCGTGGTTGGCCGCGAGCACCGCCCCGCCGCGGCGCGGGACGTGCTCGAGCCCCTCCGTGGTGAACCGCCACCGCTGCAGCGCCATGAGGGTGAAGGCCACCCGGGCGGCGAACCGGTACACCCAGGACGCGCCGGGGTTGCGGGGGTCTTCCGGGCGGGGCATGCGGCTGGCTCCTGCTCGAGGTCGGGACGGCGCCGAAGCGCTCACCCGCGCGGCCGCGCGGGGCGCATCGTCACGTGCCCCGCCGGGTCGGCTCGAGGCACCCTCGCGGGCAGGCGCGCCGCGCCGGGCTCGGTCGGTGCGGTGGTGTGTACCTCGCCGCGGGTCCACCTGGGGCCACAGCGGCGCCCGATCGGGCAGGGCCGGCCCCTACCCCCGATGCTTCCATGCGCGGGCGCGCTCCTGCTCCTGGCGCACCACCTCATCGTGGTCGGGTGCGCCTCCCCCCAGCCGGGCGGGCACCCAGGCAGCCCCGGAGGGCAGCCCGCCGGGATAGTCGCGCTGCACCTCGTCGAGCATCGCGGCCATGCGCTGCCGCAGCCGCTCGGTGGCGGCGGCCGGGTCCTCGTCCGGATCCACGTGCACCGGCGGCCCGAACCGCACGGTGACGGGCAGGCCGGGCCGGATGCGCTTGGGCTGGCCCTTCGTCAGCGCACGGTGGCTGCCCCATCCGATCGCGGGCACGATGGGGGCGCCGGCCTGCTGGGCCATGCGCACCGCCCCGGTCCGAAGCGGCAGCAGGTCGAAGGAGCGCGAGATCGTCTGCTCGGGCGCGACGGCGACCAGATCGCCGTGCTGCAGCGCCTCCGCGGCCGCGTCGAAGGCGCCCGCGCGGGCGCTGGCCGAGGTCCGATCGACCGGGACGGCCTCCCCCCACCGCACGACCCAGCCGACCCAGCGGCTCTGCCAGATCTCGCGCTTGGCGAGGAAGCGCACCGGCCGCTTGAGCATGCGGACCGGCCCCCAGGCGACCATGAGGAAGTCCACGTAGCTGTGGTGGTTGAACGCCAGCACCGCCCCGCGGTCACGCGGCACGTGCTCGAGCCCCTCCACGCGGACCTTCCAGCGCGCGACGTTGACCAGGGTGATCACCATCGCGGCGATCACCCGCCACTTCCACGTCAGGCGCTGGGGACCCATGGCGATCAGCCTAACCGCAGACCTGACGTCGGCGTCGACACTGCCGCGCC
>SKLC01000027.1 GCA_007123425.1 Nitriliruptoraceae bacterium | reverse complement strand
GATCCCGCCCGGCCGCGGCCGGGGACGGTGACCGTGGTCGCCGACCCGGAGGTCGACGGTCGGGTGCCGCTGCTCGCGGGCCGCGGCGAGGTCGAGGGCCGCCCGGCCGCCTGGGTCTGTCGGGAGCTCGCCTGCCAGCGCCCCACCACCGACCCCGAGGAGCTGGCGGCCCAGCTCGACCCCTGAGCGTCGGGGCAGTCGTGCCGGGCGGCGTGCCATCTATCCTGCCCTGCAGATCGGGCTGACGGTCGGCGCCGACGAGACCGGGAGGGTGCGGTGAGCTTCCACGAGGACTGGGGTGAGCGCTCCGAGCGCTGGCGCGGCGTGCGCAGCCAGGAGCTCGACGTCCTGGGCACCTCCGTGCACGTGCTGCGCGCAGACGGGCCCGCCGACGGGACGCCGCACCTGCTGGTCCACGGCCTGGGAGGTGCCGCGACGAACTGGCTGGAGGTGCTCCCGGCGCTCGCGCGCCTCGGGCCGGTGGTCGCCCCCGACCTGCCCGGCTTCGGGCGGACCCGCCCTCCGGTCCCGCGCGGCAGCCGCGTGGGCGCCAACGCCCGCTTCCTGCGCACCCTGCTCGACCACCTGGGCTGGGACCGGGCGGTGCTCCACGGCAACTCGATGGGCGGGATGCTCGGCGTGATGCTCGCCGATCTCGAGCCGGAGCGGATCGAGCGCCTCGTGCTGGCCAGCCCCGCGCTGCCGAGCCCGCCGACGGCCCTGCACCGCACCTCGCCACAGACCCTGGCGCGGTTCGCGCCCTTCGCGCTGCCCGGTCTGGGGCGCGTGGTGCTCTCCCAGCTCTGGTCGCGGTCCACGGTGGAGGACCTGTGGCAGGAGAACCTGCAGTACCTCCACGGGGACCCGTCCCGCGTGCGGCCGGAGCTGGCCGAGGTGGGCAAGGACAACATCGCCCGTGGCCAGCGCGAGCCCTGGCGCGTCGAGGCGATGGCCGCTGCCGCCGAGTCGCTGGTGGGGCGGCTGATGGCCTCGGGCGGCCTGTGGCGCACGGTCGAGCAGGTCGACGCCCCGACCCTGCTGCTGTGGGGGGACGCCGATCGGCTCATCGGCCGGCCCGTGATCGACGAGGTGCGGCGTCGGCGGCCCGACTGGGATCACGAGGTCTTCGAGGGCGCGGGCCACTGCCCGCAGATCGAGATCCCCGAGCGCTACGTGGACGCGGTCGCCACCTGGTCGCCGCGGCTCGACGGGCGCGTGAGCGCCTGACCGCGGCGACGCCGGCCGACAGGCGTGGGCCACCGGCGACGACGTGCCTCGCGCGTGGGTCAGCGGGCGTCGTCGATGCGGTCGAGCCAGTCGTGGAGCGCCTCGTTCGTGCGGTCGGGGACCTCGAACTGCGGCACGTGCCCCACGTCTTCCCACAGCTCCACGCGAGCAGACGGCAGCGCGTCCTCGACCCGGGCGGCGTAGCGGTGATGGACGAGCGAGTCGTGCCGGCCGAAGATCCAGAAGGTGGGCACCGAGAGCTGTCGCAGGCGGTGCCAGTAGCCCCGCCGTCCGGTGGCGCGCTCACAGCCCAGGCGGCGCGCGCAGGCCAGCAGCGCCAGGCGGTAGCCGCGGTCGCCGAGCATCTCGACGACCTCCTCGGCCGCGGCGCGCAGGTTCGCGGCGGGCACCCGGGAGGGGTCGTGGAAGAGGTCGCGGACCATGCCCTCCACCCAGGCCATGCGCATCGGGAAGGGGGCGACCCCCGCCCAGTGCGGCTGCAGCAGACGCAGCACGTGGCCCAGGCGCTGGTACTCGTCGAAGGCGACCGCGGCGCCGAGCCCCACCACCGAGCGCACCGAGTCGGGGTGGCGCAGCGCCAGCTCGATCGCGATCCGCCCGCCCATGGAGTTGCCCACGAGGTGGACCTGGCGCAGGCGGTTGCGGACGATGTAGCCGTGCACCTGGTCGGCCATCCAGGCCATCGTGTAGCGGCGGCCGGCCGGCAGCGGCCGGTCGGACTTGCCGAAGCCGGGCAGGTCCAGCGCGTGGACCTCGTGCTCGTCGGCGAGGCCGTCGAACGTCGGCAGGAACGAGACCTTGCTCGCTCCCAGGCCGTGGAGGAGCAGCACGGGCGTGCCGGTGCCGGCCACGACCGACTCGATGGTGGTGCCCCGCACCTGGGTGTGACGGGTCTCGATCGCGCGCCGACCGCCGGGGCCGGGGTGGAAGAGGGTCTCCAGGCGCAGCGCGAGGTTGAGGTCGCCGGTGACGCTCAGCCGGCCCGCGAGGAAGGCCCGGATGCCGTCGGTGTGGCCCTCGGCCAGCTCCACCCAGGTCTCGGCGTCCGTGGTCAGCGTGGCGGCGGGCGCCTCCACGGCGCCCGGTGAGACCAGGCAGCGCCCGTCCCGGACGTGGATCGAGGTGGGCCCGCGGCCCTCGACATCGACGACCCAGGTCGCCTCGAGGTCGGCGGCCTCCTCGGGGCGGAACCGCTCTGCCATGCGCAGGAAGGACGCGCCGGCCTCCGCGAGGCGGTCCGGGGCCGCGACGAGATCGCCGACCCCGGGTACAGCGTGTCGCAGGGTGGTCACGGTGTCTCCCGTCTGTCCTCGCCCCGTCGTCCTGGTGAGTCGTCGGCCCTCGCGTACGCGTGGTGCCCGCATGGTTCGGCCATCGTAGGGCCTGCTGTCCGCACATATCGGCATTTGGCCTGTCCGCCTGAAGCGGTCGGGCCGTCGGACGGCCACCGCCGAGTGGGCGGGCAGGCCGGGATGAAGCGGCACAGGCCACGGTCCCGCGCCCGTGCCGCCCGCGGTGTGTCGCCCGACCGCTTCCGCACCCGGGCCGGGACCGGGGCGTGGCGGATGCCGCCTCCGCGCTCAGGCGACGGGCGCGGTCACG
>SKLC01000019.1 GCA_007123425.1 Nitriliruptoraceae bacterium | reverse complement strand
TCGAGGAAGGCCTCGGCGTAGGCGGCGAACAGCAGTGGGAACCGCGCACGGCGCTCGACCGGGTCGGGCACCATCCAGGCGAGCACCGGGTCGTCGTGGAACGCCCGTGCCAGCACCCAGCTGAGCCTCGGCACGTCCGACGGCCCCGCGCGGACGACCTCACGGGTGGGCGGGGCCGTCATGGTCGCGTCACCTCCCGAGCGCCCGAGGGTGGTCACTGCCCTTCCTCCAGGAACGCCAGCAGCTGCTCGGCCACGAGCTGCGGGGCGAGGAAGTCGGCCGAGTGCGCCTGCCCCTCGAGGATGGCGATCCGGGTGTCGGGGACCGCGTCGGCGACCCTCCGCACGTCCGCGCGCAGGCTCTCGGGGCTCTCGCTGCCCTGGAGCAGGAGCGTGGGCACCGTCACCGTCGCGGCCCGGGCAGGGTCGAACAGCTGCTCGGGGGTGTTGCGCAGCTCGCGCGGCAGCGTGTGCGCCACCGCGACGCGTGCGGGCCAGGAGGGCTGGGCGCGCATCGTGGCCAGGTCGCCGTCGCCGCAGCCGAGCGCCTCGCGGAAGAACGTCTCCACGAGGCCCTCGTTGTCCCCGTCGGCCAGCAGCGCGTCGAGCCGCTCCTCGAGCTCGGGGGGAACCAGGTCCTCCGCGTCGGCGATGCCGGGCTCGTACAGGGCCAGCCGGCGGATGTTGTCCGTCAGCGCGGCCGCGCCGAGCGCGAACGTGGCCCCGTTGGAGATGCCGTAGAGGTCGACGGCCGATCCGGAGCGCTCGGCGACGGCATCGACGACGGCCGCGACGTCCTCGAACTCCCGCTGGGGTGCGTAGTCGGGCCCGTCGCCGCTCGCGCCCCGCCCCCGACGGTCCATCGCGTGGACCGTGCGGTGCGGCTCGAGATAGGGAAGCAGCTCGCCCCAGCGCGTGTGGTCCCCCAACCCGCCGTGGACGAGCACGAGCGGCGGTCCCTCGCCGGTGGTGAAGTAGCCGATCCGGGTGCCGTCGCGCGAGGTCGTGTGCGCCAGGGTCACGTCGTCGGTGCGGGTCATGGGTACCTCCTCGTTCCCGGGTGCGGGCGAGGTCCACGATCCGCGACCGGGCGAGCGGGAACATCACCCGTGCGGGTGATATCCGCCGGCGACCGACGTCACAGGTCGCGGTGGGCCGCCCGGGCGATCAGGTCCGCCCGCCCGTCGACCCGCACCTTCTCGTACACGTGCGAGAGGTGGGTCTTGACGGTGTTGACGCTGATGAACAGCGTCTCGCCGACCTCGGCGTTGGAGCGGCCCTGGGCGACGAGGCGCACGACGTCGCGCTCGGCGGGGGTGAGCGCGTCCCAGCCAGTCGTCGGCCGTCGTCGCACGCCCCGGCCGCGGCGGGCATGGGCGACGGCCTCGTCGAGCGACATCGCCGCCCCCTCCTCCCGGAGGACATCGATGCGGTCGGCGTCGAGCCCGTCGGCGGCATCCTCCAGGCACCGTGCCACCGTCGCGTCCTGGATCGGGAAGCGGCCGATGCCGGTCTCGGCACGGAAGCGCTCGGCGGCCCCGAGCAGCCGCAGCGACGGCTCGTGCTGTCCATCCCGGGCGTGGAGGGAGGCCAACAGCTCCAGTGCGTCGGCGGTACCCGGCCGGTCCTGGTGCTCGACGAGCACCTCGAGCCCGCCGTGGCCCAGCTCGCGGGCCCGCTCGAGCTCGCCGTCGCGGGCCGCCACGTGGGCCAGGCCGAGCAGGGACCGTCCGAGCGTGAAGGTGCTGCGCGGGTCGGTCGCCCCCTCCCGGGCCCGTTGCAGGTGCTCCTCGGCGCGTCGGTCGTGGCCGTCGCGCAGCTCTGCCACGCCGAGCAGGTGCTCGGCACCGGCCTCGAAGGGGCGGCTGCCGACCTCACGTGCGGCCGCCAGCGCGGCCGCGGCGGCATCGCGTGCCTCGGCCGGCGTGCCGAATCGGTCCTCGGCGTGCGCGAGCCAGTCACGGGCGACCACCACGTCGGTGCGCAGCCCGCTCTGCTCGGCGACCGCCAGGGCCTCGGTCAGGTGCACACGGGCCGAGTGGTCCTCGCCGCGCAGCGTGGCCACCCCGCCCAGCACGCTCAGCGCGGTCGAGACGAAGGAGCGCAGTCCGAGCCGGCGAGCGACCGCCAGGGCCGCCTCGGCGTGCTCGCAGGCCCGGTCGAGGTCGCCGGCGGGCAGCAGGCACCGGGCGCCGAGGAACGTCTGGCCGATGGTCAGCAGATAGGTGAACCCGGCCTGCTCCATCTCGGCGACCGCGTGCTCGAGCAGGGCGTGGCCCTCGGCGAACGACCGTCCGGGAAGATCGAGGGTGCCCGAGAACATCATTCCGCCCAGCCGGGTCTCCTGCTCACCGGTCTGCTCGGCGAGCGCGATGCCCTCCTCCATGTCCGTCGCGATCCGCTCGCTGGTGGCGGCCCCGGACAGCGAGCCGCACCACCCCCGGTAGATCAGCGCCCGCGCCAGAGTGGCGTCGTCGCCGTGCGCGGTCGATCGCCGCACCGCCTCGTCGGCCAGGGCATGCCCTGCCGGGTGATCCCCGCCCATCATCGTCAGCAGCGACGCCGCCATCAGCCCCCGGGCGCCGGCTGCAGCATCGGGCGGCAGGGCCTCGACCGCGGCGTGCAACCGGCGGCTCATCTCCACGTACAGGCCCTGGATCATCCAGAAGTTGAAGGTCGCCTCCACGATGTCGAGCACGTCCAGCCCCCGCCCGGAGGCGACCGCCCAGTCCATCGCGGCACGCAGATCGTCGAGCTCGATGCCCAGACGCTCGATCCAGGGGTCGGGATCGGGTCCCAGGAGTCCGGGTTGCGCCTGCCGCGCCAGCTCGACGAAGTGGTCGAGGTGGCGGTCACGCACCTGCGACGGATCGTCGATCTCGGTCAACCGCTGACGTGCGTACGCGCGGACCGTCTCCAGCAGCCGGTAGTGGACCTCGCCACCGCGTTCGGTCACCTGCAGCAGGGAGCGGTCCACGAGGTCGGTGATCAGGTCCAGGACGTCCGCTGCCGCCACGTCGGACCCGGGGACGACGTGCTCGGCAGCGGTGAGGTCGACGCCGGCGGCGAACACCGACAGGCGAGTGAGCGCCCGCTGCTGCGGCACGTCGAGCAGGTCGTAGCTCCACTGCACCGACGCCTCGAGCGTGCGCTGGCGGGCGGGGGTGTCACGGGCGCCACCGGTCAGCAGCCGGAAGCGATCGTCGAGCCCGTCGGCGATCTGCCGCGGGCTGAGCACGCGCACGCGGGCGGCGGCCAGCTCGATCGCCAAGGGGATGCCGTCCAGACGTCGGCAGATGCGTGCCACCGTGGTCGCGTTGTCGTCGGTGATCTGGAAGTCGGGTCGGACCTGCCGCGCCCGCAGCTCGAACAGCCGGGCGGCGTCCGCCTCACCGACCGCGCGAGGGGTGCTGGCGTCCGGGGACGGCGTCGACAGCCCGTGCACGACGTAGCCGGCCTCGCCGGTCACCGCGAGGGGCTCGCGGCTGGTGGCCAGCACGCGCAGCTGCGCACACGAGCGCAGCAGGGACGAGACGAGCTGAGCGCACGCACCGACGAGGTGCTCGCAGTTGTCCATCACGAGCAGCAGCCGACGCTCGTCGAGGTGGTCGGCGAGCGTGTCGATGAGGTCCTGGGAGGAGCGCTCGCGCACAACGACCGCCGCGGCGACGGCGGTGGGAACCATCGACGGTGCCTGCAGGGAACCGAGGTCGACCCAGCCGACGCCGTCAGGGAACCGCGATGCCATCTCACCCGCGAGCTCGAGTGCGAGGCGCGTCTTGCCGCAGCCGCCAGCGCCCAGCAGCGTGACCAGGCGCGCTCCCTCGAGCAGCTCGGCTACCTCGATGCGCTCCCGGTCACGGCCGACCAGCCCCGACGGCGCCGTCGGCACCCGACCGGTCACTGGTTCACCGCGCTGCCCCACGTGCACTCCCCGGCCACGATCCCGGGTGGCACCATGCGCGATGGGTAACGGTCACGCAAGCACTCGACGTCCGGACGACCGCGCGGCTACCGCGTCGTCGAGCGGCTCCCGCCGACCCCGCCCGGCAGGTCGTGGGGGTCCGTGGGCGTGGTCTGGGTCGGGCCCGGCTCGTTTGGTGGGGTTGCCTCGGGGGTGACGGGCCGGTCCGCGTCGGTCGGGTCCTGCGCCGCCGGTGTGGACCGCGGGTCCCGGTCAGCATCGGCGGCCCGGTGCCGCTCGTCGTCGGCGCTGGACAGGGACCCTTCCACCTCGTCGGCGGCCCGCGGCCCGTCCTCCCCGCGCCCCTCGGCGCGGTCGGGCAGCGGCACCGGCGGCGGCAGCGGTGCCTGCTCCTCGCGAAGGGTGGCGAGCAGCTCCCACACGCGGTCGAAGACGGCCATGGCCTGACGGGCGTCGTAAAGCGCGCCGTGGGCCTGGTCCTTGTCGTGCTCGATCCCCAGCGCCAGGCAGGTCTTGGCCAGGCTGCGCGGCGCCTCGGGCCCCGGCGAGATCAGCGGCAGCGCGAGCGTCTCCACGTCGAGCAGGTGGTGATCCCAGGTGGGCTCGAGGTCGAGCTTGCGGCACATCCGCAGCAGGTGCTGGGCATCGAAGTCGGGCACGGCGCCCACCAGCACCGCGTCCCGGGCGTCGTCGAGGAACTGCGGCAGCCACTCGCGCGCCGGTGTCTTGGGTTGCGGCGCGATTCGCTCCTCGTAGTGCGTCAGCTCGAGGGCGGCGTCGTCGGCGCCGTCGGTGGTGTGGGTGGGGAAGTACTGTCGCTCGACCTGGGAGCCGTCCTCGAAGCGCACGATCCAGGCGACCTCGGTGAGCTCGTGGCGGGTGTGGTCGAGGCCGGTGGCCTCGGTGTCGATGAACACGAAGCGTCGGGCGGCGCGGGACCGGGGGCTCACGGTGGTGGTGCCTGCCGTCGGGGACCGTGGGCGGCCGGAGGAGGCCGCCATCGCGCACGGTAGCCGCTGTGCGCTGCACCATCGGTGGGCCGGCGCGAGAGCTGTGGACGCGCCGGCAGGGGGCGCGTCAGTCCTCGAGCCCGTCCAGGAAGCGGACCCACCCGGGCGCATGCTCCTCGATGCAGGCCTGCTCGTCGCCGGTCTGCTCGATGCAGCGGTCCACCGCCTCGAAGTCACCGATCATGCCCTGGAAGAACAGCACCGGCAGGACCGTGGAGGCGATGCCAACCAGGACCGCCAGCGCGCCGGTGACCAGGCCGGTGATCGCCAGCGCGCCGCCGTTGGCCACGCGCTTCGCCCGGCCCCTCCCGATGAGACCGAGCACCACGGCGAGGAAGCCACCGACCACGCCCAGCAGCCCCACGAACGGAATCCAGGCCACCAGCAGCGACAGGATGCCGATGATCATGGCAGCGACAGCCACGCCGTTGGTGGCCGGCGGCTGCCCGCTCGGTCCGCCCGCCTGCGGGAAGGACTGCTGGGGCGGGACCTGCGCCTGCCCGGTTGATCCGCCCGGCTGCGTCGCACCCTGCGCGAACGGTTGGTGAGGTGGGGCCTGCGCCTGCGGGGACGCCTGCCCGGACGGGGCCGGTCCCGCCGGTGCTGTCGCCGCAGTCTCCTCCGGCGTGGTCGGGGTGTCTGCCGCCGCGGTCGGTGTGGCTGCCGCCGGGGTCGGCGTCTGCGATGCCGGCTCGCCCCCGGCGGCCTCGGTCGCCGTCGTGGGCTGCGAGGCGTCGCCTGAGGTGTCGGGCGGGCTCGCCTCGATGGGGTCGTGCCCGGAACGACCACCGTCGGCCACGTGCTCGGTCCACCGGGTGCCGTCCCAGTAGCGATGCTCGTGACGCCCCAGCGGATCCGGGTGCCAGCCTGCCGGACTGCTCATCTCGCCCTCCTCGCACGGGCGAGCCTCGGCCGCATGGCAGCGACCTGCCCCGTGCCCCACCGCAACCGTAGAGCACGGCGCGGTCGGAGGGAAGGCCTGCCCCTGGGTTCAGGACGGTGCTCTGGCTCCGACGCGATGAAGCGGGATCAGCTCCCAGGTGGTCGCCGAGACCAGCACCAGTGCCTCGGGGGCGTCGAGGACCCGCAGGTGCGCGCTGAGCGCGTCCAGATCGACGACCGTGCCCTCTTCGTCGAGCACCGATGGCTCCGCCGGCAGGTCGTGGCGCACCCAGGCGTCCACCGGGATCTGCAGCTCGGCGGTCAGCTGCCGGGCCAGCTCCCGGGGACGTGCGGCCAGCACGGTGACCCGCTGCAACGCGGCCGGCGCCGCCTCGGGCTCCTCGGGCGGGGCGGCCCGCCGGTCCTCGCGCAGCACGTAGCCGTAGTGGGCCGAGATCGCGCCGGCGGTGAGCAGCAGCGCGATGCTCCACCGCTCGGCGGCGAGCACCTCCACGGACCAGGCCTGCGAGAACAGCGCCTCGAAGGTCACGAACAGCACGCGCCCGAGCGCGGCGACCGAGACGAGCGTGGTGAGGCCGAACGCGCCGAAGATCAGCGCGCGCCGGGGGCCGCTGCGCCGCTCGCGCGGGCTGGCCTGCACCACGCGCTCGATCCTGGCCCAGCTCGTGGCCCACAGCGGCACGCCCACCAGCAGCAGGGTCAGCCCGGTCGCCAGCTCGCGGCGCTCCAACGCCGCCGCCTCCACCAGGGTGCGGTCCGGCAGGAGCAACTCGAGCCCGAAGGTGAGCACCGCCGCCGTGCCGGCGGCCGTGGTGAGCATCCCGACCGCCACCAGCAGGTGCTGGTAGAGGCGCTGCGGGCCGGTCCAGGTCCCGCTCGGGGCGCGCTCGCGCACCACCGCGCGGTGGTAGCCCCAGAGCAGGCTGCCGACGGCGAGCGTCGCCACCGCGACCGGTAGCGCCGCGAAGTGATCGACCAGCGGCTCCTCGACCGCGAACAACAGCCAGACCAGCACGAGGTAGACGAGGCGGCTGGCGCCCACGACGGCCGTGGCCGCCCCACCGAGCACGCCCACGAGGAACAGGTGCACGTGCCAGCCGGTGGCGTGGCGGTCGTCGCGGGCTCGAACGCCCCAGTGCCACCACCACAGCGCGGCGCCGAGCACGATCGCCACCACGGCGCTCGCCAGCCCCGGCACGCCCTCGACGAGCACGGCCTCCGGGCGGAAGGCGCGGTCGTAGGCGCGCTCCAGCGCGCGGGTGAGGGCCGTGCCGGCGCCGCCGGCGGACAGCACCAGGCCCAGGGTCGCGGCGAGGTAGACGTGGAGCCGGTCGATGCGACCGGTCCCGCGCGAGCCGAACGGCAGCTCGCTCGCCACGTGCTCGTGGTAGCCCCAGACGGTGGCCCACACCAGCACCCGGGCCAGGGCCGCGGCGTCGTAGGGGCCGGCGCCCAGCAGCCACACGCCGACGTCGAAGGCGTGCACCACCACCACGATCAGCGCCACGGCCCGGGCGAGCACGAGGAACAGTCGCCGTGGCAGTGCGCGGGTCTCGTCCTCGTCCGCGGCGATCTGCTGCTGCGCGGCGCGCCAGGCCAGCAGCCACACCGGCAGCCCGACGACCAGCAGCGACAGGCCCAGCGCCAACCCACCGGCGGTGTCGGCGGCCAGCTCGGGCTCGCCGAAGGCCGCCAGGGCCAGGCGCAGCAGCCCGGCGGCGCCCGAGGCGCTCAGCAGCAGGCCGAGCAGCGCCAGCGCATGGACGAACACCCTCCGTAGGGTGGGCTGCGCGTCGTCGCTGCGGTCGGTGTGCTGCGCCATCTCGTCGGGCTCGGTCGCCTCGCCGGGATCTGTCATCTTGTCGCGCTCCGTCTCCTGGCCGGGCTCTGTCATGTCGTCGCGCTCCGTCATCGAGCCCACTGGGGGCAGGCGTCGTAGCCCCACGGGACCCGGGTAATCACCCAGGCGCCGTCCTCGCGGGCGAGCTCGAACACCTCGAGCCGCTCGAGGTCGCCGCCGCCGAAGGGCGGCTCCCCGCGGTGCTCGACGCGGCGGACCTCCACCTCGGCGCGCCCGGCGAACTCCTCGACATCCACCAGGGTGACCCGCACGTCGCTGGAGCGGCGGGCGCGCAGGGCGCGGCGGATCTCGTCGGGGTCGCAGGCGTCGCGGAGATCGGCGGCCACGGTCGCGCGCAGCCTGTCGCCGTCACGGTCGGCGTGCGCTGCGAGGAAGTCGCGGACCGTGGCCTCGGGCGCGTCCTCGTCGAGATCGGCGAGCCGGTCGCCGCCGAGCACCAGTCCGGCGACGGCGATCATGACCAGCACGCCGGCGGCGACCAGCAGCCAGCGGGTGGAGGCGGCCGGTGGTCCCATGTCGTGGGCTCCTTCGCTCGGGGTGCCGTCGCGGTCAGGCGCGGGCCCAGCATCGCGCATGGGTGGTGTCGCGTGCCTCAGGGATGACCCTGAGACCGCCAGGCGCGTCACCCGCATCGGGTCCGGGGGCGATCGGCGGACCGGGTGCTGGCGTCCGAACATTCGTTCGGATAGCGTGGGCGGCGCCCGTCATCCCCAGGCTGCGGGCAACGGATCCACCGACGTGTCGCAGGCGGCACGTACCGTGCGATCCGACGCGCAAGGCACCCGGCGGCACACCATGCCAGCCGACGAGACGGAGGAACCCCGTGGACCGAGAGAAGTCTCTCGACCTCGCCCTGGCGAACATCGAGAAGCAGTTCGGCAAGGGCTCGCTGATGCGCCTCGGCGACCAGGTCGGCCAGGAGGTGCCAGCGATCCCCACCGGGGCCATCTCGCTGGACGTGGCGCTGGGCGTCGGCGGGCTGCCCCGCGGCCGCGTGGTGGAGATATACGGCCCGGAGTCCAGCGGCAAGACGACCGTGGCGCTGCACGTGGTGGCTGAGGCCCAGAAGCTCGGCGGGATCGCCGCCTTCATCGACGCCGAGCACGCGCTCGATCCCACCTACGCCAAGGCGATGGGCGTCGACATCGACGAGCTGTTGGTCTCCCAGCCCGACACCGGCGAGCAGGCGCTGGAGATCGCCGACATGCTGGTGCGCTCGGGCGCCGTCGACATCCTCGTCATCGACTCGGTGGCCGCACTCGTGCCCCGGGCCGAGATCGAGGGCGAGATGGGCGACAGCCACGTCGGCCTGCAGGCTCGCCTGATGAGCCAGGCACTGCGCAAGCTCTCGGGCTCGCTGAAGAAATCCAACACCTGCGCTGTTTTCATCAACCAACTGCGCGAGAAGGTCGGCGTGATGTTCGGGTGCATGACTTGGGACACCCAGGTCACGCTCGCAGATGGGTCACAGGAGTACATCGGCAAGATCGTCAATCAGACGTTGCCGGTCGAGGTGCTTTCCTACGACATCGAGCGCGACGAGTTCGTTCCCCGCAAGGTCACAAACTGGTTCAACAACGGCCCAACCGACGGATTCCTGCATGTCTCCGTGGCGAACAGTGGACCTACCGGCAAGGGGCACACGAAGCTCGCAGCAACGCCTAACCACCTCATTGCCACGCCGCAGGGGTGGGCTCCTGCGGGTGAGCTCGAAGTTGGCGACGAGGTCGTGCGTCCCGTGCCGCACTATCTCTCGCCGTTCCAGTGGGAAGTACTACTCGGCACGCTGATGGGTGATGGAGCCCTGTCTTCTACCAGGAATGGGTTTGCCGCTCGAATTCGCTTCGGTCATGGGCAGAGGCAGACGGAATACGCGGACTGGAAGGCGTCGCTCTTCTCAAATGTGGATATGTCGCGCGGTACCAACGGCAAGGGTGCCGTGTTCCACGACGTTCAGCCGCTGCCCGAACTCGCGCAGTTGCGAGATGCGGTGTACATCGGCGGCAAGAAGGTCCTGAGTTGGGACTACCTGAAGCGGCTCACACCGCTGTCCATCGCCCTCTGGTATCAGGACGACGGCACTTTCGCCCTTCGTTCCAAATGTGTACAGGAGCGGACTCGAGGCGGTTCCGGGCGCAGCGAGATCTGCGTCCAGGCATTCGAGCGAACCTCGCGCACGAGACTCCGCGATCACTTGGCAGATACCTGGGGGATCGAGGCAAAGCTCACCGAACGTGCTGGGCAAGCAGTGCTCGTTTTCGCAACTGCCGAGACGGCCAAGCTGCATGCACTGGTCGCTCCCTACGTGCATCCCACGATGGACTACAAGTTGTTGCCCCGCTATCGCGGCCAGTTCGAGGTCGAGCCTGTTTTCGAGGATGAGCGGATGGTGGCCACACCAATGCCCATCATTGACATCGAATGGCGGGACTCCAAACTGCGTCCGAACCGATATGACATCGAAGTCGAAGGTAGCCACAGCTACATGGCGGGTGGCGTGGTCGTGCACAACAGCCCTGAGACCACCCCGGGTGGGCGGGCGCTGAAGTTCTACTCGTCGGTGCGCCTCGACGTGCGACGGATCGAGACGCTCAAGGACGGCGCCGACGCGGTGGGCAACCGGGTCCGGGTCAAGGTCGTCAAGAACAAGGTAGCGCCGCCGTTCCGTCAGGCGGAGTTCGACATCGTGTATGGGGAGGGCATCTCCAAGGAGGGCTCGCTGATCGACGTCGGCGTCGAGGAGGGCATCGTCCGCAAGGCGGGGGCTTGGTACACCTACGAGGGAGACCAGCTCGGCCAGGGCAAGGAGAACGCCCGGGCGTTCCTCAAGGAGCACACCGACGTCGCCGCCGAGATCGAGAAGCGCGTCAAGGAGAAGCTCGGCGTCGACCCGCTGGCCGCGGCCGACGAGGGCGAAGAGGACGACGACCTCGAGCTCGACGACGAGGCGTGAGCGAGATGGCTGACCAGCCCTTCCGTGACGCCGAGGCGTGGCTGGCGGAGCGCGGTGTGCGACGCGACCCGATTCGCGTGCGGCCGGCGCCGGAGCCCGAGCACGCCGAGGAGCCGCGGCCCGATGCGGCCGCGGGGTCCACGCCGCCCGCCC
>SKLC01000284.1 GCA_007123425.1 Nitriliruptoraceae bacterium | reverse complement strand
TCGCGCGCGAGCACGCACCCGACCGCGGGGTTCGGCGAGCTCAGCCGCCGCGCCTGCTCGGCCATGGCGATCGCCCGCGCCAGGTGCGCGCGGTCCTCGCCGGGGTCGGTGGCTGCCACGGTGTCCTCACGTCTCGCGTCGAGCCTCCTCGCGGGGACGTGACGCGGGCCGGGACGCGGTCCATGCGCGGCCACCCCGTCGTGCGCGGCACACGGCGGGGGCCGGCACGCGTGACAGCGTGCGGTCCACGTCCCCTCTCATCCGGACTCTGACCGTCGGCCCCGGAGTTCCACCGGGTCAACCGACTCCGCTTCGTGGAGCCGGGTCGCGGGCTGTCACCGCCGGTAGGGAATTCCACCCGTCCCCGGGGACGCGCCACGAGTCTACCGACGCACTCGCCTCGCACGACAGCCGGCGGCCTCCACGCGCGGCGCCCCTCACGACAGCCGGCGGCCTCCACGCGCTTTGCCCCGCGCACCGGCCGGGCCCCACCGCGCCCGCACGACAGCCGACGCGCCCCGCGTGCACCACCCGTGCCGGTCCGCTGACGGCCGTCCATCACACCGCGGGCGGACGCGAGCGCCGCTCACGGCAGATCGACCTCGAGGTCCACCGTGGGCTCGTCACCGTCGGTTCGCCGGTCGATGGCCCAGTTGGAGCGCTCGGTGGTGCGGGTCTTGGCGTAGCGCTTCATCTCGGTGGCCACCGCCACCATCTCGCCGGGATGCTCGAACTCGCGCCGGTCGGTCGCCGCGATCCCGATCGACAGCGACAGCAGGCCGTAGCGCTGCACGACCCCGCGCCGGTCGGCGACCTCGATGCTGCCGGCCTCCCGGTCCGCCGGGTCGTAGAACCGCGGCGCGAGCGTGTCGAAGCGCCGACAGATCTCCTCCGCGATGGTCTCGGCGACATCGGGGTGCACCAGCACCACGAAGTCGTCGCCGCCGACGTGGCCCAGGAAGCTGCGGTCGTCGCCGACCTCGGCCACGAGCTCCTGCAGCAGCGACCCCAGGGCACGCAGGGCGTCGTCACCGCGCAGGAAGCCGTAGTAGTCGTTGAACGGCTTGAACTGGTCCAGGTCGACGTAGAGCAGCGCCAGCGGCTCCCCGGCGTCGAGCCGCGAGGTGAGCGCATGCTGGATGGGCTCGTTGCCGGGCAGCCCGGTCAGGGGGTTGCGCGAGCGCTCGAGCGCCGAGCGGCGCAGGGCGGCGTGGATCCGGGCGACGAGCACCTCCGCCTCGAAGGGCTTGGTCACGTAGTCGTCGGCGCCGATGTCGAGGCCCGCGACGGTGTCGTCGGGCTGGGCCTTGGCGGTGAGCAGGATGACCGGCAGGTGGCTGGTGCGCCCGTCGGCCCGCAGCCGGCGCAGCACCTCCAGCCCGTCGAGCCCCGGCATCATCACGTCGAGCACGATCAGCGAGGGCTGCGCCTCGAACGCGGCACGCAGCCCCGACTCGCCGTCGACCGCCTGCACGACCTCGAAGCCGGCCAGCTCGAGCGTGATCTCGAGGTAGGCGCGGATGTCCTCGTCGTCGTCGACGATCAGGATGCGACCGCTCACCGCATGCCCTCGGCCACCGGGGACCGGGCCTGCTCGGCGATCTCCATCAGCTCCGCGATCGCGACCCTGCGGTCGTGCGCGCCGTAGATCGCGTTGCCGGCCACGAAGGTGTCCGCGCCCGCCTCGACGGTCGCGGCGATGGTGGCCGCGCCGATCCCGCCGTCGACCTCGAGACGGTAGGTGGCACCGTGCTCCCGGCGCCACCGGTGGGCCTCGGCGATCTTGGGGACGACGTCGCCCATGAACGCCTGGCCGCCGAATCCGGGCTGCACCGTCATGATCAGCAGCAGGTCGATGCGGTCGAGCAGCTCGGTGACCAGCGACAGGGGCTGATGCGGGCGGACCGCGACCCCGACCTGGGCGCCCTGCTCGTGGAGCCGATCGATGAGCGCACCGGGGTCGTCCTCGACCTCCGGGTGGAAGGTCACCGAGTCGGCGCCGAGGTCGACGAACTGCGGCGCGTACGTCGAGGGGTCGGTGATCATCAGGTGGCAGTCGAGAAAGCGGTCCGTTGCCGCCCGGATGCTCTTGACCACCGGCGGGCCGATGGTGATGTTGGGCACATAGTGGCCGTCCATCACGTCGACGTGGAGCATGTCCACCTCGGAGGCCACGTCGGCCATCTCGTCGGCGAGCCGCGCGAAGTCCGCCGACAGGATCGACGGCGCGATCCGCAGCTGCTCGGAAGCGGTCGCGTCCTGCTGATGTGCTGCCTGCTCCACCGAACTGTCCTCGTCTCGGTCCTGGTCATGGTGCTCGTGCGGATCGTGTGCTCGTGCGGGGCACGTCCCCGGGATGCCATCTGCCGGGGTAGGTCGTGTGCCCGTGAGCCCGTGTGCCCGTGTCGTCGTGTGGTCGTCGCCGCGTGGTGCTGCCGTCGAGGATCGCCGCCCGCGGTGGCCCGAGCCTGCTCGCCCCGGCGCTGGCAGGTGCTGCCGTCCCGCACCGCGAGGTCGCGCTGGACCCGGTCTCGCTCCTCGTCCCCATCGACCGGGCCGCCCCGCTCGGGAGCGAGCCAGCGGCACCTGACGCCTGCCGAGCGTGGGGCCCGTCGCGTCGGGACCCGTGACGAACATCGCCGCTGCGACGCCGCGCGCTCGCGGTCGCGAGGTACACGTCTCCTGGTCACCGCCGGCGCCGGTCGTGCCTGTCATCTGGCACGCGCGCATCGCGCGTGCCGTGACGCGAGCCTACCGCCGTGCGGTGACACGGTCCGGTCGGGAGCGAATCCAGCTGGTGATGAACATGCCGTCGGCGTCGTCGCGGTCCGGGAGCAGCTGGCGGCTGGCCTCCCGCTCGAGCGCGGGCGCTGCGCCGGGCCCTGC
>SKLC01000155.1 GCA_007123425.1 Nitriliruptoraceae bacterium | reverse complement strand
TGGCACGGGCCTGTGCGGCGGCGGCCAGTTCGTCGGCGCGGGCCCGGGCGGCGTCGAGCTCGCGGGCGGCCTCCATCTCCTCCGAGGCCTCCAGGGTGCGCACCTCGACGCCGGCGGCCCGCTCGGCGTCGGCCAGCTCGTCGCGGCGCGCGGTCAGGCGGACCACCTCGGCATCGGCGTCGTCGCGGCGGCGCTCGGCGTCGCGCAGCTGCTCTCGGAGACGCTCGTAGATGGAGTTTGCACGAGTCACCGCGGTGGCGCGCCGGCGGGCGGCGACCTGCCCGTAGCCGCGGTAGGCGGTCAGGAAGGTCTCGGTGGCGGCCAGGGCGGCCTGGTAGCCCTCGAGCTGGTCGCGGTCGTCGTCCAGCGCCCGGAAGGCGTCGGCGACATCGGCGATCACCGCCGGCGGCAGGGGCGGCAGCGCCTCGGACAGGGCCTCGGAGAGCAGCGACTCGTCGAGCTGACGCGACAGCTGCGGCCGGCGCAGCTGCACCAGCAGGTCGACCAGGGCCTCGTAGCGGTGCTCGCCGAGCCCGAACAGGGCGCGGTCGAGCACGCGCCGGTAGTCGGTGGCGGTGTCCAGCACCTGGCCGCGGTCGCCGATCGCCTCGATGAGCCGGTCGCGGGTGAGCGCGTGGCCGGCGTCGGCGATCAGGGAGAGGTCGTCGCCGATGCGCTGGTCGGTCACGAAGAACCAGCGGCGCGGTGCGCCCTTGCCGGCGGTGGCGCGCATGCCGCAGCCGATGGTGATGAACCGCTCCCCCGACGCCGTGTCGTCGCCCGTCGACGCACCGGGGTCCGCCCCGCCGTCGCCCGCCGCCTCCCCAGCCTCGGGGCGGCGGCCGAGCTCGAGCCAGGCGTAGCCCAGGCGGTCGTCGTGCTTGCCCAGCAGCAGGTTCCACTCCATGCGCTTGGCGCCGTCGCCGTCGGGCTCGACGCGGTGGGGCTCCATCTGCCCGTCGAAGAGGAACGGCACGGTCAGCGCCAGCACGCGCGACTTGCCGGTGCCGTTGTTGCCACGCAGCAGCAGCCGGCCGTCCTCGAAGGCGAAGGTCTCGTCGTCGAAGCGGTAGAGGTTGACCAGGCCCAGGCGCAGCGGCTGCCAGCGGGTGCGCTCCGGCGCGGGCAGCCGCGGGCGCACCGCGGTGCCGGCGGCAGCGGCCGTCGTCGCGGCCGTGGTGGGAACCGGGCGGGTGTCGGTCACGAGGTGTCCTGATCGAACAGCTGCAGGTCGGGCGGCAGCGTGGGCTCGTCGACGGCGTAGCGGGCGATCGGCGGGCGGGGCACCACACCGGCGTCGGAGACGATCACGAGGTCGAGGGCGGCGAGCCGACCGATCGCGTCCGCGGTCAGGACCGGCGCGTTGGCGGGGTCGGTGGCGTCCTTGCGCCAGTGCGCGGCGTGGCGGGTGGCCAGCTGTGCGGTGCGGGCCTCCAGGTCGGCGACGGGAACCGGCTGTCCCGGGCGCTCGCGCAGCGCCTCGGCCAGGTGCTCGGCCAGCAGCAGGGTGAGGTGGCCGTCGGTGCCCTCCTCGGGCATGCGCAGGTCGGTGGCGTCACCGCGCTCGTCGAGCAGCGCGATCCCCTCGGCACGGACCTCGGGGATCAGGCCGGTGGCCTCGGTGATCGTGGCCAGCATGCGGGCGCGCTGGGAGGTGAGGTAGGCCAGCTCCGCCTCGTCGAGCTCGTCGTAGGCGAGCACCGCGTCGTCGAGCAGCCGGCGGGTCAGCCCCTGGCGGATGGCGCGGTTGCGCCCGTCGGGGGTGTCGGGCACCGGCTCCTCGGTGATGGCGGCCAGCTGGTCGTCGAGATGGCCCGCGTCGACGGTGGTGGGCGGCCGGCGGGTGGCGAGCACGGCGGCCAGGGCGGTGCGGTCGACGGCGTACAGCGCATCGCCGGCGCCGGTGACGTAGGCGGTCTCGTCGCCGTCGACGCGGCGCAGCACCTTGAGCGCCAGCAGCAGCCGGGCGACGGCCACGAGATCGCGGCGCTCGTCGCGGCTCTCGAGGGTGAAGCGCACGCCGGCGGCGGCCAGCTGATCGTCGGCGGCGACGGACCCGACGATCTTCTCCGCCAGGCGCCCCAGGGCGGTCTGGCGCTCCTCGCCCTCCAGGGCGGCCAGCGCGAGGCAGAGCAGCACGTAGCGCCGGCGGGAGAAGGGCGGGTCGCCCGCACGGGCGCGGGCCCCGCGGGTGGTGTCGGTCAGCCGCGCGGGGGTCTTGCGCAGCCGGGCGTGGGAGCGGTCGACCTGCAGGCTCCACCCGGTCTCGCGGGCCAGCCAGTCCCGCAGCGTGCCGGCCTGCCGGCGCACGGAACCGAAGGCGTCGTCGGAGGCCGGCAGCAGCGGGCGCATCAGCAGCGCGCGCAGTGCGACACGGAAGTCATGGCGCTCGGCGGCCTCGAGCTGCTCCCGCAGCTCGGAGACGGGGGCGTCGGTGGCGCTCACGAGGCCGCCCGCACGCCGGCGGTCTCGCGGATGTGGACCCACTGGTCGGGGCCGGACAGCACGCCGGTCGTCGTGTGGACCTCGGCCCACGTGCCCTCGCCGGTGGGGGTGAGCTCGATCTCCAGCGCGCCGTCGGCGGTGGTGGCCACCACGGCCGCCTGCTGGTCGAGCGCCTCGGCCAGCGCGGCACCGAGCAGGTCGAGGAAGAGGTCGAAGGCCAGCGGGTCGAGCGTGCCGAGCTCGGCCAGGCGCACGGGCCCGTCGGTGCACAGCTGCCGGCGGGCGGCGGCGACCTGGGCGGCCTCCTCGGCGGCCAGCCGGGCCAGCAGCTGCTTCTCGCGGCTGCGGTCGATGACGTCGTTGACGCGGCCACGGCGGGTGGCCCGGCCGGTGCGGCGCAGGCGCGGGCTGATGCGCACCGGTGGGGCGTCGAGCCAGCTGGTGGC
>SKLC01000348.1 GCA_007123425.1 Nitriliruptoraceae bacterium | reverse complement strand
GTGTCAGAAGGCGCCTTCGGGCAGCTCCATCAGCCAGCCGTCGTCGTCCTCGGCCTTGCGCCGCCGCAGCTCGACCTTGGGCAGCACGGTCGTCGCGAACCAGCGGGCCGAGGCGAGCTTGCCCTCGTAGAACTCGCGGTCGTCGTCGCGCAGGCCGCCCTCGTCGAGCCGGGCGCGGGCCACCTCGGCCTGGCGCAGCAGGAGCCACCCGATGACGGTCTCGGCCAGCGAGTACAGGAACTCGGTGCTGTTGAGCCCGGTCTTGTAGATCTCGCTGCGCGTGTCCTCACCCATCGCGTTCATCGCGTGGGTGATCAGCACCTCGAGGTGGCCCTGGGTGTGCTCCAGCGCCGCACCCAGCCGCGCACGCTCGGTGGCCAGCGGGTCGTCGTCGCCGCCGGCCTTGACCAGCTCCCCGGCCTGGTTCGCGAACCAGCTCAGCGTGGCGCCGTTGTCCCGGACGATCTTGCGGAACAGCAGGTCCAGGGCCTGGATCGCCGTGGTGCCCTCGTAGAGGGTGTCGATCTTGGTGTCGCGGATGTACTGCTCGATGGGGTAGTCCTGCGTGAAGCCGGAGCCACCGATGGTCTGCAGGCTCAGCGCGAGCAGCTCGTAGCCCTTCTCCGAGCAGTAGCCCTTGATCAGGGGCAGCAGCAGGTCCTCGCGGGCGAGCCAGGCGGCGTGCTGCTCGGCGTCATCGGCGTGCAGCGCGGCCTGGTCCTGCACCCAGCCGCCGTAGAGCACCAGCGCGCGCATGCCCTCGGCGTGCGCCTTCTGGTCCATGAGCAACCGGCGCACATCCGGGTGCTTGATGATCTCGACCTTGGGCGCGGTCTTGTCCGCCATCTGGGCCAGGTCGGCGCCCTGCACGCGGACCTTGGCGTACTCCAGGGCATTGAGGTAGCCGGTGGACAGGGTGGCCATCGCCTTGGTGCCGATCATCATGCGGGCGTACTCGATGACCAGGAACATCTGGCGGATCCCGTCGTGGACGTCGCCGGCGAGGTAGCCCACGCACGGCTCACCGTCGAGGCCCATCGTGAGCTCGCAGGTCGCCGAGCCCTTGATGCCCATCTTCTTCTCGAGGTTGGACACCCGAATGCCGTTGCGCTCGCCGAGCGAGCCGTCGGCCTCGACGTGGCGCTTGGGCACCAGGAACAGGCTCAGGCCCTTGGTCCCGGGGCCGGCGCCCTCGGGGCGGGCGAGCACGAGATGGACGGTGTTGTCGTGGGTCTGGGCGTCCGCCGAGGTGATGAAGCGCTTGACGCCCTCGAGGTGGTAGACGCTTCCGAGGTCGTCGTCGCCGTTGTCCTCCACGCGGACGGCCTTGGCGACGCCCGCGCCGACGTCGGAGCCCGCGTCGGGCTCGGTCAGCACCATGGTGCCGCCCCAGCACTCGTCGATCATGGGCTCGGCGAAGCGGCGCTTCTGCCCGTCCGTGCCGATCTCGTCGATGATGGTGGCCATCAGGGCGCCGATGGGCCACAGCGCCGCGGTGGCGTGCCCGCCCAGCTGCAGCTCCATGCCGGCCCAGCGCACCGTGGGCGGCGAGCCGTAGCCGCCGAGGTGCTCAGGCAGGGGCATCAGGTGCCAGCCGGCGTCGTAGAAGGCTCGCAGCGCCTGGTCGAGCTCCTCGGGGATGGTGACGTCACCCTCGGGGGAGAGCTCCAGCGGCGTGCGGTCGGCCGGGGTGAAGGACTCGGCCCAGATCGACTCACGCGTGAAGCGCTCGAGCTCGCTGAGCAGCATCTGCGCCTGCTCGGCGTCCACGGCGGAGAAGGGGCCGGTGCCCAAGTACTCGTCGATGCCGAGCACCTCGAAGAGGTTGAACTCGATGTCACGCAGGTTGCTCTTGAAGTGGCTCACGTCGTCGTGCCCCTTCGTCGCGTCAGCGGGGTCGGCGGGAGTGGCGCCCGACCACGCATTCTGGAATGATCACTCCAGTTTGGAGTGTATGCTACAGATTGGAGCGCACGCTCCAGATCCGCAAGCCGGTGTGCTCCCAGTGGGGCACCCTGGTCGTCTCCCCGCACGTGGGGCGCCTCGCAGCCTCGCAGGGTCGGGCCGGGGGCCCGGCCGCAGGGCGGGGAGGGTCGTCGACAGGCCCGGTCGAGGTGACCGGTCGAGCAGGAGGTCAGTTCGTGGGCCGCTATCGCGTGGGGCTCGAGACCCGCGAGCGCATCCTGTCGGCCACCCGACGGCTCCTCGGGGAGGTCGGAGTGGAGGACGTGACCCTCAAGGCGATCACCGATCAGGCGGCGGTCGGGGCGGGGAGCTTCTACAACCTCTTCGGCTCCAAGGAGGAGGTCGTCCTCGAGGTCATCCGCGAAGCCCTCGATGCGGTGGATCCGGATCCGGCGGGCGCGGGGACCGACCCGCTCGAGGATCTCGTCGAGGCGTTCGTGCAGTTCGTGACGGACTCGACCCCGATCGCGCGGATCTATCTCCAGCTGGCCGTGGGCCGTGGGCTGACCGACCCGCTGGTGGGGCAGCGGCTGCTGCGCAGCCACCGTCGCCGGGTCGAGCGGTTCGCCGACGCCCTGCGACGCGCGCGCCCCGATCTCGATGCACGGGACGCGGCCGCCGAGGCCGAGATGCTGCTCGCGGCGCTCACGGGCCTGGGCCTGACCGCGCTGCTCGATCCGGACTTCGACATGCACGCCCATGCGATGCGGCTGCTGCCCGCCGGGGAGGCGAGCGTGCCCGGGACGTGATCCCGGTCGCTTGGAGTCACTAGCCTTCGCGGGCGTGGACGACGGCGGTAGACCCGGCGGGCCCGGCGCGTGAGCGGCGCGCTCGGGCTGATGCTGGCCGTGACCCTGATCGTCGCCAATGGGCTCTTCGTGGCGGCGGAGTTCTCGCTGGTCTCCGTGCGCCGGCCGGGGGTCGAGGAGCGCG
>SKLC01000335.1 GCA_007123425.1 Nitriliruptoraceae bacterium | reverse complement strand
CGCTGCGCGCCGAGCTGCGCGCGCCGACGCGGGTCACGGGGGCCGACCATCGGTGGCTGGCCGTCTCGGGGGCGGCGCTCGCGCTGCACTTCGCGCTGTTCCAGGGATCGCTGGCGCTCACCTCGGTCGCCTCCGCGGTGACCCTGGCGACGGCCTCCCCGATCTTCGTGGCGCTCGGGTCGTGGTGGCTGCTGGGCGAGGCGGTCATCCGCCGCGTGCGCGCCGGCCTGGTCCTGACCGTGGTGGGGGCCGCCACGATCGGCGTCGCCGACGCGGCCGACCATGCACTCGCGGGGCGGGCCCTGGCCGGTGACGCAGCCGCGCTGGGCAGCGCCGTGGCCATGAGCGCCTACCTGCTCGTGGGACGCTCGGTGCGGCCGCGGGTGCACGCGGCGACCTACTCCGCGCTGGTCTACGCCTGGGCGGCGGTCGTCCTCGGGGCGCTGTGCGCCGCGCTGGGGGTGACGCTGACGGGCTACGCCCCCACGGTGTGGCTGGCGCTGGCCGGGATCGTGGCGGGACCGCAGCTGCTGGGCCACTCCGTGTTCAACGCGCTGCTGGCGAGGGTGAGCGCGACCGTGGTCGCGGTGGCGGTCCTCGCCGAGCCGCTCGGTGCCGGGCTGCTGGCATGGCTGCTGCTCGCCGAGCTGCCCGCGCCCGGCTTCTGGGCCGGCGCGCCGCTGGTCCTGGTCGGGGTGGGGATCGCGGCCACGCGGGCCCGGCGGGGTCCCCGCCGCCGGGCTACAGGCCCAGCAGGGGCAGGGTCGGACGCTCCTCGGCGAAGCCCACGATCCCGCCCATGAGGGCGTCCTCGCGCGCGTGCTCGTCGAGACGCTGCGCGAGCTCGCGGGGCGTCTCGTCGGGATCGAGGTCGAGGTCGCGTGCCGCGACGAACATCGTGCCCTGCAGCCGCCGGGCGTGGTCGAGCCAGTCGTCGTCGACCGCCTCGCGGGGGGCCCGCATCAGCGTGTTGTCCTGGTCGTCGACGAGCCGCAGCTGCGTGGGCGTGAGGCTGAAGCCCAGCTGTGCGCCGCGCGGCAGGTCGACCCCCAGGAACCGGGGGATGGTCACCAGGCCGCGTGCGACGAGCAGGTCGGCGAGCTGTTCCCCCTCGCCGTCGACGTCGAGGCCCGCGACGAGCAGCGGCAGCCGCCGCACGACCAGGAAGCGCACGCCCACGCCATCGTTCATGACGTCCCCGCGAAGCGTCGGTGCACCAGACCGGAGATCCGGCGGCTGACCGAGGAGGGCACCACGTCGGCGCCCAGCTGCATCAGCGTGTTGGCCGTCCCCGGGACGCTGACCGTCCGGCCCCGGGCGAAGTCGCGCAGCGCCGCGGCCACGACCGGCTCCGGGGTCATCTGGGCCAGGCGCGGCAGCACCCCGGGCTCGATGTCGGCGACGTCCTGGAACTCCGTGGCCGTGAAGCCCGGGGCGAGGAGCATCACGCGCACGGGCGTGCCGCGCAGCTCCTCGGCCAGCGCCTCGGTGAAGGAGCGCACGAAGGACTTCGTGGCGCCATAGGTGGCGGCGTGCGGGTCGGGCTGGAATCCCGCCGTGGAGCCGACGTTGATCACCCCGCCGCGACCGCGTGCGAGCTGGGCGCCCACCGCCGCGTGCGACAGGCGCAGCAGCGCGGTGACGTTGAGCTCGACCATGCGGGCCTGCGGCTCGACGTCGAGCTCGGCGAGGGCGCCGTAGGAGCCGAACCCCGCGTTGTTGACCAGCAGGTCCACCGGCTGGTCCTCGGCGCGCAGCCGCGCCTCGACGCGATCGAGATCGCCCGGCTCGGTGAGGTCGGCCGGCAGCACCTCGACGTCGGCGTCGAGCTGGCCGGCGAGCTCCTCGAGCCGCTCCGCCCGCCGGGCGACCAGGGTGAGCGCCACGCCCCGGCGGGCGAGCTGACGCGCGAACTGCTCACCGATGCCGGCAGAGGCACCCGTGACCAGCGCGCGTTCGATGCGGGAGGACACGACTCGCTCCTCGACGTCGACTCGGCCTCGTCCGCGGCAGGCTACCCGGCGGGTAGCCTCCCCCGAGACCGAGAGGGGGCCCGTGGGCACGCTGCTGGCGATCGACGGCAACTCGCTGGGCCACCGCGCCTTCCACGCGCGCGCCCGGGAGGCCCCCGACGGCCCCCACGTCACGGCCACCTTCGTCAGCATGCTCGCCACGGCCTGGGCGCACGGCCCCTACGACGCGGTGTTCGTGGCCTTCGACGGCGACGACAACCGCCGCAAGGAGGTCGACGCCAGCTACAAGGCGCAGCGGCCAGCGGCCCCGGCCGGGCTGCACGAGCAGCTCGAGCGGCTGCGCGAGCTGCTCGGCGACTGCGGCCTGGCGGTGGGGCGCGCGCACGGGGTCGAGGCCGACGACCTGCTGGCCACCGCCGTGGACGCCTGCCGGGACCGCGGCTGGGCCTGCGACCTGCTCAGCTCGGACCGTGACCTGACCGCCCTGGTGGGCGACGCCGTGCGGCTGCTGCGCCCTCGAGCGGCCATGGCCGACCTCGTGATCGACGACGAGGCGGGGGTGCGCGCCGCCTACGGCATCGCGCCCTGGCAGTACACCGACTTCGCCGCGCTGCGGGGCGACCCCTCCGACGGCCTGCCCGGCGTGAAGGGCATCGGCCCCAAGACCGCGGCGCGGCTCCTGCGCGACCACGGTGACGTGCCCGGGGTCTACGCCGCGCTGCACGACCTCGAGCCCAAGGTCGAGGCGGCACTGCGCGCGGGGCGGGAGCGGGTCGAGCGCAACCTGCTGCTGATGGCGCCTCTGCCCCGGGTGCCGCTGGACCGCGACGAGGTGTTCGCCGCCGCGCTCGACGCGGATCGTGTCGAGCGCGTCCTCGACCCGCTGGGGCTGGGGCGTGCGGCGCGCAGGCTGGCACGGGCGGTG
>SKLC01000171.1 GCA_007123425.1 Nitriliruptoraceae bacterium | reverse complement strand
GCGTGCCGCAGCGACCAACCGGCAGCGCTTCGCGGGCGTCGGCACGCTGGCGTGTGCCGGCACCTACGCCGAGGTCGTGACGCCGGGGCGTGTGAGCGTCGGCGATCGCGTCGTGGTGCCGGGAGGAGCGAACCTCGCCGCTGAGGAGTAGGACGACACCCGCTCGGGCCCGCGAGCACCGGCGCTCCCGCCGTCAGCATCAGCAACCGATCGCAGGTCACGCCCGGGACTCATGATCGCGATACGCGAGCGCTCTGCGGTACATCTCTGGGACACCGATGATGCGTGGGATCGGTTCGACCGCTCGCGGCGCGAGGGCAGCAAGAGCGAGCAGCGGCCGGACCGGGGTCGGGTTGACCACGATCTCGGGCAGGTCACGCTGGATCGCTCGCACGGTCGCCTGAGCCACCCGTGCCGGAGTGGTCGTGCCGACAAGGGTGCGGGCCCGTAAGCCCGGGACGTCCTGTAGCCAAGCTGCCAAGCCGTCGCCTCGGACGATGCCAGGGATCACCACGGAGAACCCCAACCCTGAACCGTGGTACTCGGCTCTCAGCGCCTGCGTCATCCCGACGACGCCGAACTTGGTGGTGCTGTAGGCGACGTTGTACGCGACGCCGGCTTTGCCGGTCATCGACCCGATGCTGACGACATGACCGCGGCCACGCTCGAGCATCCCCGGCAGCAGCAGCCGGGTCAACTGTAGGACGCTGATGAGGTTGAGATGGACCGCGTCGAGGAGCGTGTCGAGGTCGGTTCTGGCGAAGCGACCGAGACATTGGACGCCAGCGTTGTTGACCAGCAGATCGATCGCGCCGGCCTCATCGAGGCTGCGCTCCACGAGCTGTGCGGCCCCGTCCGGATGAGCGAGGTCGGCCGCGACCACGGTGGCGCGTACACCCCGTGCGCGGGCCGCTGCCGCGGTGCGCTCGAGCTCCGGCTCACTCCTGGCGGAGAGCACGAGGTGGACACCTCGGGCGGCGAGGGCGACAGCTATGTGCCGCCCGATGCCTCTCGACGCGCCCGTGACGACGGCGTTCCTGCCGGCCAGCTCCCGCATATGTGACTCCTCGCCTCATGCCGGGAAGCACCCGGCCCTGCGATGTTCCGGGCGCAGGACCATGGCGACAAGAGCCTGCGCGCTGCCGACCCCCGGTGATGCGATAGCAGGCGGGCCTGCAACCGCTGGCTTCGCGGATCGACGTCACGTTGTGGTCCACCCGTCACCGCGTCAGCCCGGCGGCAACCAGGTCCTCGATGTGGTCGACGCTGCGGTGGAGGTCCCGCTCGAAGGGGCTGACCTCGAGGATGCCGTTGTCGTACGCCGGCCAGTTCTCGGGTGCCGAGAGGTAGGCGAACAACTCCTGGCGGTCGATCGGGTACTCGCGGGTCTGCTCGATGTTCGGCATGGCGGTGTCCTCCCGTTCCTCACAGCGTCCGAGGATGGCGGGCCGTCTCGTGGCCGCGCCGCGGCTCGCGTGCTGCCGCTGAGCACGCTGGCCCGTTGCGATGAGCGACCGCTCAACCTGGCCAGCCAGCCCCGCTGCACCGATCACCTGGCCGCAGGACCAGCACCTGCCCTGCAGCGGCGCTCCTTCCGTTCCGGGTGTGAGCCACCGTCGCACAGCCGCCTTGCAGCTTCCTTGGGCCGCCCGACGGCGACACGTGGAGCAGGCTGCCCGTCAGGCCTGCGGGGGGCGAGCGATGTGCTGTCCTCGCCTGCGGCTGCAAAGAACCTGCAAGCCCGCCCCCGCAGACTGGCCGCCTCATCACAGGAGGAAAGAGCATGCGCACCAGGACCACACCATCCCCACGCCGCGGGCTGGTCGTCGCCGCCATGACGATCGCGGCGGTCGTCGGGCTGAGCGTCGCACCCGCAGCGGGGCACGCGGACCACTCCAGGGCCGCGGCGAACCGCTGCTACGGCGCGCAGGCGTCGGGGACGAGCAGCTTCGATCCCGTCGTGGGCGGCTTCACGGGCACGGCGACCTTCAGGCTCGGCGGGCAGGCACAGGAGGTGACCACAGCAGCCTTCATCACCGGGCCCGACTCCACCTCACACGAGTTCTCCTTCTTGCAAGGCACGGTCGTCACCGATGACCTGCTGATCCTCGACCCGATCGATCCAGCGGCGGGACTGTTCCAACTCCGAACCCGATTGCAGATCGTCGACGGTGGGACCGGCAGGCTCCACATCCTGCCCGGCTCGACGCTGGACCTCTCGACCGGCGAAGCCGCCTGGGAGATGCGGGGCCACGTGTGCTTCGACTGAACGGCTCGGGCGAACGCTCAGCTCGGTAGCTGTTCATCGAGACGACCAGCAGCAGCACGTTCGCCTCGACGCCAGGCAGTCGCCGCCACCGCAGCGTCGAGGCGTGCTGATGCCTCGTCGCGCAGCACCGCGTTGCGTGCGGCGACGTGCCGCCAGGGAGCCGCACCCGTCCGCGCACGCAGGCGGGCAGCGGCCCCCAGTGACCACAGCACCCCCTCGTGTTCACCGCCGGCGGCTGCCAGAGCGGCACGGCCCTCCGCGACCTCGGCCAGACGGTGGGGTGCCTGCACCCGGGTGGCGATGATGGCCGCCTCGTCCAGCTCCTTCGCAGCCTGCGACAGGTCGCCCATCGCGAGCCCGGCTTCGGCGACCGCGAGGTGGGCCCGCACCTGGTGCCATGGCACCGGCCCCTGGCCCCAGGTTGACAGCAGGCGAGCGCTGAGGTGCCGGACCTGCTCGACCGCTTCGCGGCTGCGGGCCAGCAGGCCCGCGACGGGAATGAGTACGACGAGCAGGGGGCCGACGACTGAGATGTCGTCACCATCCTCGGTCACGAGCAGCTGTCCCAGCTGCCGTTGCGCCGGCTCCAGTTCACCCCGACGTGCCTGCACCTCCGCCAACCCGAGCTTGGCGAAGAACCGGCCTGTCGACGAGCCCGTCCGACCTGCCGTGACCGCCTGCGCCTGCCACCGATCCCAGGCCTCATCCAGCCGACCCAGCTCGGTCAGGAGCAAGGCCTCGAGGTGACGGGCTTCACGCAGCGGGAGGACGTAGCCGAGTTCCTCGTAGCACCGGATCGCCGCCGAGGTCGCCTTCAGTCCCTCACCGAGCGGCCCGTGGAGCCGGGCCATGTTGGCGGTGATGAGCTGCGCGTACGCGAGCAGGTGCCGATCACCAGCAGCCAGCAGGCACTGCGTCGCCCGCTCGAGGCGCGTCGTGGCAGCCAGGGGATCAGCGTGCCGGAAGCCGTCGACACGGATGCGACGCAGCAGCGCCCAGCCCTCCGCCCAGGCAGGCCCGTGTCGCCTGAAGTGCTCGCTCGCGGCATCCAGGTGGCCAGCCGCTTCATCGAAACGTTGCGGTGAGCGGGTCAGGGCATCCCCCACCAGCAGCTGGACATGTGCACGCAACGGGTGATCCACCGACCCGTCGATCGCTGCCAGTGCGTGCTCAGCCAACTCGACCGCCGTCGCCCGGTGAGTGTCCCCGAGTTGGACGGCGTGCACGAGCGCGCCGGCGGCGAGCAGCTCCGGGGGTGCATCCGGGTCGGCAACCACCGTGTCGAGCCACCGCAGCGCATCCTGGTGACGCTCGTCGAGGTACCACCACAGCCATGCTCCCGCGACGAGCGACCGCAGTCGGACACGATCGTGACGTTCACCAGCCGTGCTGAGCGCCAGGTCCAGGTCGGCGTCCACGTCGCGCAGGCGCGCAGCCGCATCTGCCTGCTCCTGGCAGTGGAGGCGGGCTGCAGCCTCCGACACGACCTGGCGCAGGTGGTCGAGGTGCCGGGTTCGGACCGCTTCCAGCTCGGCGCGCGACGCCAGCCGTGCGCGACAGAAGTTGCGGACCACCTGGAGGAGCCGCCACCTCGGTGACCCGTCTGCAGCCGCGGGTGCCGTCGCCACCAGCGAGCGACGGGTCAACGACGCCAGAGCGGCGGGCACGTGGCCCGGCGCGACGGGGTCGGCCGCGCCGACGGCGACGGCAGCGGCCTCGTCGAACGGACCTGCGAGGACCGCCAGCCGATCGAGCAGCCGCTGCTCCAGCTCGTCGAGCAGGCCGTAGCTCCACTCGATCGTCGCGAACATCGTGGCGTGGCGAGCATCGCTCCCGCCGGGGATGTGGAGGTCAGCGATGCTCGTGGCGAGCTGGTTCGCCAGCAGCTGTGGTGTCAGCAGGTCGAGGGTCGCCGCTGCCAGCTCGATCGCGAGCGGGAGTCCATCGAGGCGTCGGAGGATCTCGTCGATCGACCGACGGTTCGTCGCGGTCACCTGGAAGCCAGGCACGACGGCCCGGGCGCGGTCGCACAGCAGCTCGAGGGCCGTCCCGTCCTGGATCGGTAACGGCGCCAGGCCGATGATCCGTTCCCCGGTCGAGCCGAGCGCCCGCTGGGAGGCTGCCAGCACACGCAGCCCGGGACACCGCGCCAGGAGTTCACGCGCCATGTGCGCGGCCGCGCCGAGCACGTGCTCACAGTTGTCCAGCACCACGAGGGTCGGCTGGTCACCGATGGACTCGGCGGCGCGGACGAGACCGGCCTCTCCCGCCTGGTAGGGAACCTGCAGGGCAAGGGCGAGCGGTCGCCCGATCGTTGCCGCATCCGCGATCGGCGCGAGATCAAGGTCCCAGACGCCTCCCGCCAGGTCTGGCAACAGCCGCCAGCCTGCCTCGATCGCCAGCCGGGTCTTGCCGACGCCACCGGCTCCCACCAACGTCACCAGACGGTGGCTCCTGAGCTGGTCGATCACGCGCGCGAGCTCATCGTCCCTCCCCACGAACGACGTCCCGGTGCTGCGCAGGTTGGTCGGATGCGGAGCAGCCGCGCGACGTTCCGCGTCATCGGCCCGCGGCGCGAGCGTTGGGTCCTGGGCCAGGATGCGCGCCTCCAGGTTGCGCAGCCGCCCACCGGGCTCGATGCCCAGGTCGTCCCGGAGTCGCCGGTCCGCTCGCCGGTAGGCCTGGAGCGCATCCAGCGGCCGGCCATCGCGGTGATAGGCGACCATGAGCTGTGCCCACACGTGCTCGTCGTAGGGTTCTTCGTGCAGCAAGGCCTCCAGATCCCCGACCACCGCGCCATGGCGGCCGAGCTCCAGCTCCGCATCGATCCACGTCCGCAGCGCATGGCGGCGCAGCCCCTCCAGCCGGGCAGCCTCGCCGACCGCGAACCGTTCGGCCCCCAGCTCGCCCAGGAAGCGTCCCCCACGCCAGCGGGCGAGCGCGGCTCGGCAGTGAGAAGCCACCGCCTCGACGTCGCCGCGGGAACGCTCGGTGTCGACCGACACGAGATCACGCTCGAAGGCATCGACGTCGACCGCGTCAGAGGCAGTCCGCAGGCGGTACCCGCCCTGGGCACGGACGATCAGCTCGGGACCCAGCAACCCACGCAGACGCGACAGGTACGCATGCAGGGATCCCACGGCGCTGGGTGGGGCGTCATCGCCCCAGACAGCCTGCACCAGCTGGTCGGTGGTGAGTGGCCGGTCGCGAGCACACACGAGGGCGGCGAGCACCAGCCGCTGGCGCCGCCCGCCCAGCGCGACGGTGGCGCCGTCGACCCGGGCTTCGAGGGGCCCGAGCGCAAGCAGGTGCAGGCGGGCACCAGCTTCCGCTTCCGCTCCCACGGCTCCCTCGCTCACCTACGCCATGACCGAGATGGTGCCAGAGTCCAACCCCGGAGGACGTCGGGTTTCCGACCCGTGCCGCTGGCTCTGCTCAGGCTGCGGCGGGACGCGTCGGCCTCCCGCGTACGGGCGTCGCGGACGTGGTCAGCCACGTACCGGGCCCTGTCGGCGAAGAAGGGCCGGGTGCCCGATCCCTGCAGCATCAGGACCGGCACGGGGACCGCCACGAGCACGGAACCCTGATCGGTCTCGGGGCTGTCGGACGCCGTCGCCTGCCGGAGGAACCCGAGCAGGCTCGGGGCGTCGCGCCCGGCGGCCTCGATGTAGCCCGCCCGGTCGCGCGACGCCGGACCGAGCGCGCCGGTCGGACTCGTCCCGGTCGCGGCGCAGCGAACCAGGCTTCGGTGAGCACCCGTGGCCAGCCGCTGTCCCGCAACCTACGCTCGCGCCTTGATGCTGAGACCATGACCGCGGAGCAGCCTCGTGTGGTCGTCACAGGCCGGCTACGTGCCGACGGCACGGCTCCTCCCGCCCGCGCTACCGGCTCTGTACGTGGAGCGTCCGCGGCTCATCGCCCGGCTCGACGACGCGGGCCGCCGCCCGCTCACCGCCCTCATCGCCGGCACCGGCTACGGGAAGTCCACCACGCTCGCGGCGTGGGCGCAGGAACGCCGTCTGTGCTGGTACGCCTGCAGCGCCGAGGATGCGGGGCTGCTCACCCTGCTGCGCGGGCTGACCGCTGCGCTGCGCACCCGCGTGACCAGCCTGCCACCGGAGCTGGCCTCGGCCGTGCGCGGCTCGGCCGGTCCGGACACCGATGACGCCGACCGTGCCGATGCGCTCGCGGCGCTGCTCGCGGAAGCGCTCGATGGCGCCGGTGGGGACGACCTGCACCTGGTCGTCGACGACGCCGAGCAGCTCCCGCCCGACAGCGGTGGGGCTCGGCTGTTGACCGGGCTCATCCGCCAGGCACCGGCACGGCTCAGGCTGCTGATCGCCACCCGCGACCAGTTGCCGATCTCGCTTCGCCACGGGTCCGACATCGACGAGATCACCGGCCAGGAACTCGCGTTCACCGTGGAAGAGACCCGCGTCCTGCTGGCCGACACGGGCGTCGACGACGACACGGCCGTCGAGACGCTGCACGCAGCGACGGCCGGCTGGCCAGCTGCGGTACGCCTCGCGGCCGAGGCGCTGCGTGACCGGTCAGGCCAGGACGTGGAGCGCACCCTGCGGCGGCTGTCCCGACCCGGAGGGCGGCTCTACACGCTGCTGGTCGACGAGGTCCTGACCCGGCTGCCCGACCCCGAGCGTGCCCTGCTCAGGCGGCTGGCCGTCGTGCCGCGGATGACCGCCGACCTGTGCGCGCAGCTCGGCGCGGAGCGTCCCGAGGAGTCGCTCGTCGAACTCGAACGGCGCGGGCTCCTGCTCGACCTCGACGACGCCGACGGGTGGCGGACCCTGCCTCCTCTGGTGCGCGACGCGGTGCTGCGCGCGGATCCCCTCGGCATCGACGAGCATCGCCAGGTGGCCACCACCGCCGCCGACTGGTCGTCCACCAACGGGCTGCTCGAGGACGCGCTCGAGGTGCTGCGCGGCGTCGACGACGCCGGCTCGGTGGCCCGCCTGCTGACCAGGCACGGCCGGCAACTGGTCACCAACGGCTCGTGCAGCGTGGTCGTGGACGCCGTCGCCGAGCTGCCCGAGCAGGAACGCACCGCCGACCTGCACCTGATCGACGGGCACGCACGGCAGGTGCTCGGCGACTGGGAGGGCGCACTGCAGGCCTTCGCCCGCGCGACCGACGGTCAGGAGCCGCTGCCGGCGTCGATCGCGTGGCGGATGGGCCTGATCCACCACTTCCGGGGCGAGTTGGACACCGCCATCGCCACCTACGACCGGGGGCTTGAGGACCAGGGCGACGCCGAGGTGGAGCGAGCGCACCTGCTCGCCTGGTCGGCAACCGCACGCTGGCTGCTGGGCGACATCGACGGCTGTCGCCGGTTCGCGGCCGAGGCAGCGGAGCTCTCCCGGCGCATCGGCGACCCCGCGGCCCTGGCGATCTCGCACACCACCCAGGCGCTGCTCGCCGCCACTGACGGCGACCGGCGCGCCAACGACTTCCACTACCTCAAGGCGCTGGTCGCCGCCGAGGAAGCCGGGGACGTGCTGCAGCTGCTGCGGATCCGCTGCAACCGTGGCTCACGCCATCTCGAGGAGGGCGCCTATCACGACGCCATCGAGGAACTCGAACTTGCGCTGCGGCTCGCGGAGGCGTCCGGCTACGCGGCGCTGCACGGGCTGACGCTGTGCAACCGCGCAGAGGCCACACGCCGCCTCGGCCGGCTCGAGGAGGCCGTCGCCGACTACGAGGCGGCGCGTGCGCTCTACCAGCGCATCGAGTCACGGCTCGTGGGCTACGCGATCTCGGGGCTCGGCGATGTCCACCGCATCCGCGGCGACCTCACCCTCGCCCGCGCTGCCTACGAGGAAGCCATCGAGGTGCTCGAGGTCGCCGGCGACGCCCAGGGGCTCGGCCCGGCGCTGGCGGGACTCGCCCGCGTGGTCGCGGCCAGCGACCCGGATGCGGCACTCGTGATCGCGACCCGGGCCAACGAGGTGGGAGGCGGGCTCGCGCAGGTCACGGCCAGCCTTGCCGCCGGCTTCGTGGCTCTGGCCGCCGGTGACCCGGCCACCGCCGCCGACCACGCGACGCGCGCCTCTGAGGTGGCGCGCACGCGTCGCGACCGGGCCGGGCTCGCTGAAGCGCTGGAACTCACCGCGCTCGCCGAGGGCGACCGCAGCGCGGCCATCGCCGCGCTCGACGAGGCCCGCAGCATCTGGGAGGTACTGGACGAGCCGTTGGGTGCCGCGCGGGCGGCGCTGGCCGCGGCGCGGCTGTCGAGCAGCGTCGCCAGCCGCACCGACGCCGCGGTCGCGGAACGTCGCCTCCAGGACCTCGGCGTGAGCCCACGGGCCGCCGACGCGGCGGGCACACTGCGCGAGATCGCGGTCCGCCGTGATGGGACCATCGAGGTGCAGGCGCTCGGCGGGTTCACCGTGCGGCGTGGCGGCGTGAGCGTGCCCGTCTCAGCCTGGCAGTCGCGCAAGGCCCGCGATCTCTGCAAGATCCTGATCGCCCGGCGCGGACGACCCGTCGCCCGGGAGCAGCTGATCGCCGCGCTCTGGCCCGACGAGGACCCGCAGCGCGCGGCCAGCCGGCTGTCGGGCGTGCTGTCGGTCGCGCGGGCGGTGTTCGACCCGGACAAGGACCACGGGCCCGACGCCTTCCTGGTCGCCGACCGTGCCACGGTCGCGATCGACCTCGAACGCATCGAGGTGGACGTCGAGACGTTCCTGGCCACGTCCGCGGAGGGGCTCGCGTTGCGCGCCCGAGGCTCCCGGCGGGCCACCCTGCTGCTCGAGCAGGCGGAGGCCACCTACGCGGGCGAGTTGTTCGAGGAGGACCCCTACGAGGACTGGGCGGCACCGTTGCGAGAGGAGGCCCGGGCCACCTACGTCGCCGTGGCCCGTGCGGTCGCGGACGACGCCCTCGCCGATGCCGACGCCGACCGGGCCGTGCGCTACCTCCTTCGGGTCCTCGAACGTGACCCCTACGACGAGCGGGCCCATCACGACCTCGTGCGCGCACTGGCCGCCGACGGGCGGCACGGTGAGGCACGCCGCCGCTACCGGACCTACCTCACCCGTATGGACGAGCTGGGGGTCCCCGGCGAGCCGCTCGCCAGCATCATCGGGTGAGGCGACCCGAAGCTCACCCGTAGGCCACCCGAAGGGTGTCGGCGCAGGCTGTCAGCCATGGACACCTACCTCGTGCGGATCTGGCGCCCGGCGCCCGACAGCCGCCGCCCCCCGGCCGGTCTGTGCGGCACCGTGCTCGATCTCCACACGCAGGTGGAGCGCACCTTCCACGACCCGATGTCGCTGCTGGCGCTGCTGCGCCGGGACGACGAGACGATCCCGCTCGGACCGGTGGGCTCGTGACCATCCTCGAGCTGCCGACTGGCCGCTGCCGGACCCCGTCGCTGGCGGTGCGTGTCCTCGGCCCGCTGGCCGTGCAGGTGGACGGGCAGGACCGCACCCCGCAGGCAGCGAAGCTCCGCACGCTGCTGCTCACGCTCGCCTTGCACCGTCCGACGCCGCTGCCGGCGGATGTCCTGATCGACGAGCTGTGGCCCGAACCGCCCCGCTCGGCCCGCAACGTGCTGCAGTCCTACGTCTCGCGGTTGCGTCGCCTGGTCGAGGACGCGCAGGCGGATGTCGAGCACACCGCCCGCGGCTACCTGCTGACACTGCCCCACGACGCGCTGGACCTCGACCGCTACCGGGGCGCGTTGCGTGCTGCGGACGCCGCCGCGTCCGACCAGGACCGTCTGACGCATCTGAGCGAGGCGGTCGCGACGTGGCAGGGCGAGCCGGCCGCGGAGCTGACGCTGGGTGCCAGAGGCGACGCCGCCCTGTGCGAGCTGATCGACGCCCACCTGGACCGGCGTGAGGAGCGCGCGGTCCTGTGTGTGGGGTTGGGCGACACCGCAACGGCGACGGCCGAGCTGCGTGACCTCGTCGCACGGCGCCCCCTGCAGGAGCCCACCTGGGGCCATCTGATCGATGCCCTGCACGCTGCCGGCAACCCCGCTGCAGCGCTGCAGGCCTACGAGCAGCTGCGCCAGCTGCTGGCCGAAGAGCTCGGCACCGATCCCGGGCCGCAGCTGCGTCGGCGACATGCAGCGCTGCTGGCCGAGGATGCCTCGGCACTGCCTGGGTCCCCACCGGCCACGTTCGGTCAGCGACGTCGCGAACCGACCCCAGAGGGCCGGTTCCGGGCAGCGGGTGCAGCACCCCCCGCCCCCAGCTCCCCCCTGATCGGTCGAGATGCGGAGCTGGCACAGCTGGCGGAGTCGCTGCGAAGCACGCGTGCGATGACCATCACTGGCAGTGCCGGTATCGGCAAGACCCGGCTGGCGATCGAGGTCGTCAACGAGGTGGTCGCTGGGCAGGAGGTGCTCGGTTTCGTCGAACTCGACGACTGCCGCGGGCGACGCGACGTGCTCCGCGCGATGCGCGATGCCGTGTGCCCGGAGCTGCGGGCCGACGCGACGCTCGCGGAGCTCGTGCCGGCGCTCTCCGCGGCGTCCGGGCTGATCGTCCTGGACGGGGCCGAGGGTGCCGTGGATGCCTGCGCGCACCTCGCGGCTGCGTTGCTCCCCCGCTGCCCGCAGCTGCGCCTCCTGGTGACGAGGCAGGAGCCGCTCCGCGTGCGCGGCGAGCATCTGGTCGCGCTCGCGCCGCTCGCCACGCCGCGTGCCGAG
>SKLC01000196.1 GCA_007123425.1 Nitriliruptoraceae bacterium | reverse complement strand
CAGGGTCAGCGAGCGACGCAAGGCGTGCCATGCCCACCACAGACCGAGCGATCCGCATCGGGGGCGCCGCGGGCTTCCTCGGCGACTCCGCCACCTCGACCCCGCAGCTGCTGCGCGCCGGTGTGGACTACCTCGTCTACGACTATCTCGCCGAGGCGACCATGTCGGTGCTGGCCCGCGCCATGCGCAGGCGCCCCGAGGCCGGCTACGCCCGCGACTTCACCGAGCGGATCTTCGGCCCGAACCTGGCCGAGCTCGTCGCCACCGGCACCAAGGTGGTCACCAACGCCGGGGGCATGAACCCCCGGGCCTGCCGGGAGCGGATGCAGCAGCTGGCCGCCGAGCAGGGCCTGGAGGTGCGCATCGCCCTCGTCGAGGGTGACGACCTGCGCCCCCGCCTTGAGGAGCTGGCCGCGACCGGCGTGCGGGAGATGTCGACCGGCGCGCCGCTGCCCGACCCCGACGCCGTGCTCAGCGCCAACGCCTACCTCGGCGCGTTCCCCATCGCCGAGGCCCTGCGCGCCGGCGCCGACGTGGTGCTCACCGGCCGGGTCGTGGACTCGGCGCTGACGCTCGGCCCCCTCGTCCACGAGTTCGGCTGGGGCCCGGGCGACCACGATCTGCTCGCAGCCGGGTCGCTCGCCGGCCACGTCATCGAGTGCGGCGCCCAGGCGACCGGTGGGCTGTTCACCGACTGGGAGCAGGTGCCTGACTGGGCCCACATCGGCTACCCGATCGCCGAGTGCCACGCGGACGGCCGCTTCGTGGTCACCAAGCCCGAGGGCACCGGGGGCCTGTGCACGCCCGCCACCGTGACCGAGCAGATCCTCTACGAGATCGAGGACCCGCAGCGCTACACGCTGCCGGATGTGGTCTGCGACTTCGCCCAGGTCGAGGTGACCTCGGCCGGCGAGGACCGCGTCGAGGTCACCGGCGTCCGCGGCCGGGCCCCCACATCGACCTACAAGGTCTGCCTCACCCACGAGGACGGCTACCGCAGCATCGTGGTCTCACCGGTCGTCGGCCGGGACGCGGCGCGCAAGGCCGAGCGCCAGGCCGCCGCCGTGATCGAGCGCACCGAGGAGATGCTCGCCGATTCGGGCTATCCCCCCTACCGGGCCCATCGCATCGAGGCGCTCGGCGCGGAGGCCAGCTATGGCCCGCACGCCCGCGCACGCGACACCCGGGAGGTCGCCTGCCGGATCTCGGTGGAGCACGAGCAGCGCGACGCGCTCGAGCCGTTCCTGCGCGAGGTCAACTCGCCGGTCACCTCGATGTCGGTCGGCTCCACGGGGTGGTACGGGTCGCCCCCGACCACCTCGCCGGTCGTGCGGGTCGCCTCCTTCCTCCTCGACAAGGCGCACGTGACGGCCGAGGTCAGCCTGGGCGAGGACACCTGGAGCGCCGTCGTCCCGACCCACGGCGGGTTCGACCCGGCCGAGATCACCCGGCCGACGGTGGAGACCGCGACGACCGGCTCTCAGGCGACGACGACCGTCCCGCTGATCGCGGTGGCGCACGGGCGCTCGGGCGACAAGGGCGACGGCTTCAACATCGGCATCATCGCGCGCCGCCCGGAGCAGCTGCCGGTGCTCCGGGCGGTGCTCACCGAGGAGGCGGTCGCGGCCCACCTGCGCCATGAGTTCAACGATCCGGACCGGGCGCGGGTCGTGCGCTACGAGCTGCCGGGCCTGCACGCGCTCAACTTCGTGTTCGCCGAGGCCCTCGGGGGTGGCCAGTTCGCGAGCCTGCGCATGGATCCGCTCGCGAAGGGCAAGGCACAGCAGCTGCTCGACATGGAGGTCACCGTGCCGGCGTGGGCCGTCGAGGACGCCGCGACCGGCTGAGGCCCGGGCGCGCTTGCGATCTCGCCGCTACCAGCGGACGTCCAGGTGCGCCGCGATCTGATGCGCCACCTCGGCCGGCTGATCGAGCATCACCCAGTGCGCCCCGCCGGGCACGACGTGGTGGCGGGCGCCGGGGATGGCATCGGCGAGCTCGCGGGTGTGCTCGGGCGTGGTGCCGCGGTCCTCCTCCCCCACGAGCACGAGCGTGGGCTGGCGGATGTCGCCGTGCTCGATCGGCGGCGCCGTGCCCAGCGCACGCATGGCCTCGGCGTAGGCGGCCGGGTCGTTGGCCAGCAGCAGCGCACGCGCCAGCCCCGCGAGCTGGGGCAGCCGCCGGCGGGTCGCTGCCGCCAGCGCCCGCTCGAGCCAGGCATCCGCCATCGCGTCGAGCCCGTCACGCTCGATCTGCGCCGCGCGATCACCGATGGCGCCGGCATCGGCCGGGCCCGCCAGCGCCCCGACGAGCACCAGGCGGTCCACCGCGCCCGGGCGCGTCACCGCGAGGTGCTGGGCGACCAGGGTGCTCAGCGAGTGGCCCACCAGCGCCACCGCACCCAGGCCGAGCCGGTCGACGAGGCCCGCCACGTCGTCGGCCCACCCCTCGACGCTCAGCGGCTGCTCGCCCCGTGCGGTCCGACCGTGCCCGCGCAGATCGACGCGCACCAGGGTGTGCTCGGACGGCAGGTGGGCGATCACCCCGTCCCAGGCGTGGAGCTGGCCACCCAGCGCATGGAGGAAGACGATCGGTGGGCCCTCGCCCTGTACGACGACGTGGTGGTCGACGCCACCGAGCTCGATGAACACTCCCGCCCCCTTCACGTCCTGAGCGAACGCTAGGCTACCGGCGAGGGAGAGGAGCAGCCATGGAGCAGGACGAGACACGGATGGTCCTCGAGCCCGAGGACGAGTACCCCCACGAGCCCGACGAGGCGACCAACTACAACGAGTCCATGTACGTCAACGCCTTCGATCTCCGCCAGGAGGTCGGCGGGTGGTTCCGCCTGGGCAACCGGGTCAACGAGGGCTACGCGGAGATGACGGTCTGCGTGTACCT
>SKLC01000310.1 GCA_007123425.1 Nitriliruptoraceae bacterium | reverse complement strand
GGGTGGCACGAGCTCGTCGAGGTCCCCGGCCGGCGCGCCGAGCGCCCCCGTGCGCGCCGCGAGGCGCAGCAGCCGTCGCACCTTGTCGTCGACGACCTCCGCGGCCACGTGGCCGTCGCGGACGGCCGCCACGAGGTCCTCGCCCCACGGCCCGGAGGGTCCGGGCATCACCAGGTCCAGCCCCGCCCCCGCGGACGGGCCCAGGCTGCGGGTGGCGTACCAGTCGGAGACCGTCACCCCGTCGAAGCCCCAGCGTCGCTGCAGCAGCTCGCGCAGCAGCGGGTGCTCGGTCATCGTCGTGCCGAGCAGCGAGTTGTAGGCGGCCATCACCATCCAGGCGCCGGCGTCGACCACGGCGGCCTCGAAGGGCGCCAGGTAGACCTCGTGGAGCGCCCGGGCGGACATGCGCACGTCGACGGTGAGGCGGTCGGTCTCGCTGTCGTTGCCGACCAGGTGCTTGGCCGTGGCGGCCACCCCGCCCGCCTGCAGGCCGCGGACATAGCCCACGGCCAGCGCGGCGGTCAGCAGCGGGTCCTCCGAGAAGCACTCGAAGTGCCGTCCACCCCTCGGCGTGCGTTGCAGGTTGATGGTCGGGCCCAGCAGCGCACGAGCGCCCTTGCGGCGGGCCTCGCCCGCCAGCAGGCGGCCGAGCCGCTCGACGTGCCCGGCGTCGAAGCTGGCCGCCATGGCGGTGGGCGAGGGCAGGTTGGCCGCCGGGTCCCGCTCGTCCCAGGTGGCCCCGCGCACGCCCACCGGCCCGTCGGAGAGCAGCATCGGCGCCAGCCCCGCCGCTGGCGCGCCACGGGTGTGCCAGCCGTCCGCGCCTGTGAGCAGCGCGACCTTCGACTCGAGGTCGAGCGCGGCCAGACGGGCCTCGAGGTCGGCCTCGCCCGGTCGGGCGTCGGGCGGTGGGGTGGCGGTCACGCCAGGCTCCTGGGATCGACTCCTGCCACCGTAGACGGCAGCGGCCCCACCCGACGTGCCTGCGGCGGGGCATCTGGGCGCGCCGGGGCTCGTCAGCCGGTCGGGGGTCGGGCGAGGCCTCGAGGTGCGCCGGGCTCTTCACCCAGCCCGGGACGGGCGTAGGCTTCCCCGGGCCCCGCTGTCGGGGCGACGAGCGAGTGCAGCGCACGACGGTGAGAGGACGACGGATGCGTCAGGGCACCAGGGGAGAGGCCAGCGTCGAGATCCAGGCCACGCCCGAGGAGGTCTACGACACGGTCAGCGACATCACCCGGGTGCCGGAGTGGAGCCCGGAGTGCGTCGGGGGCCGCTGGCTGGGCGGTGCGACGGGGCCCGAGGTCGGGGCGAGGTTCGAGGGGCGCAACCGGCGGGGCCCGGCGCGGTGGCGCACGCGCCCCAAGGTGGTCGCCGCCGACCGGCCGCGCGAGTTCGCCTTCGTCATGGGCCTGCCCGGGTACGGCGCGATGACGCGCTGGACCTACGAGGTCGAGCCCGGCGAGGGCGAGGGCACCGCCCGCCTGACCGAGTCCTTCGAGATCCTGCGCGACCTGCCGCGCCCGATCGTCATGTTCGAGCGCTACGTGCTGCGCGTGCCCGACCGGCAGCGCGACCTGCAGGAGAACCTCGAGACCAGCGTGGCGCGCATCCGCGAGGTCGTGGAGGCGGACTCGGCCCGGACGGGCTGACGAGGCACGTGACCGGGGCGCTAGCCTCCCGGCCATGAGCGCAGCGAAGAAGAGCGACCTCGGCGTCACGCCCCTGAGCGAGGACGTCTCCGCCTGGTACAACGAGCTGGTCTTCAAGGCCGAGCTCGCCGACCGTGGGCCCGCCAAGGGCACCATGGTCGTGCGCCCCTACGGCTACCGGATCTGGGAGCTGCTGCAGGGCGAGCTCGACCGGCGGTTCAAGGAGACCGGGCACGAGAACGCCTACTTCCCGCTGTTCATCCCCGAGTCGTTCCTCAAGCGCGAGGCGGAGCACGTCGAGGGCTTCGCTCCCGAGCTCGCCGTCGTCACCCACGGCGGCGGCAAGGAGCTCGACGAGCCCCTGGTGGTGCGGCCCACCTCGGAGACCGTCATCGGCGAGATGTACTCGCGGTGGATCTCCTCGTACCGCGACCTGCCGGTCAAGATCAACGCATGGAACAACGTGGTCCGCTGGGAGCTGCGGCCCCGCATCTTCCTGCGCACCACCGAGTTCCTCTGGCAGGAGGGTCACACCGCCCACGCCACCGAGGCGGAGGCGATGGAGGAGACGCTGACGATGTTCGGCGTCTACGACGAGGTGGCCCGCGACGTGGCCGCCATCCCGATGGTCACCGGGGAGAAGACCCCCTCGGAGCGCTTCGCCGGCGCCGTGCGCACCTACACCATCGAGGGGATGATGCGCGACGGCAAGGCGCTGCAGTCGGGGACCAGCCACTACCTCGGCCAGAACTTCGCCAAGGCCTTCGACATCACCTTCCAGGACGAGGCCAACGCGCTGCAGCACGTGCACACGACCTCGTGGGGGATGTCCACGCGCATGATCGGCGGCGTCATCCTCGCCCACGGCGACGACGCCGGGCTGGTGCTGCCGCCACGGCTGGCGCCGATCCAGATCGTGATCGTGCCCATCGGCCGCGACGAGCAGGGCGAGGCCACCCGCGCCCGCGCGCGGGAGCTCGCCGCCGAGCTCGAGGCCGCCGGCGTGCGGGTCCACGTCGACGACCGCGACGCCTCGCCGGGCTTCCGGTTCAACGACTGGGAGCTCAAGGGGGTGCCGCTGCGCGTCGAGCTCGGCCCCCGCGACCTCGAGGCGGGCCACGTCCTGGTCGCCCACCGGGTGGGCGAGGTCGACGACAAGGGCCGCCCGGTCAAGCAGGCCGTCGCCATGGACGCCGTGGCCGCCACGCTGCCCGGCTGGCTGGATGCCTACCACGACGCGCTGCTCGAGCGCGCCCGAGCCTTCCGCGACGAGCACACCGCCACGGTGGACGACTGGGAGGCCTTCGCGGCGCAGGTCGCCGTCGGGTTCGCGCACGCCTTCCACTGCGGCGACGAGGCGTGCGAGGACGAGATCAAGTCCCGGACCACGGCCACGCCGCGCTGCATCCCCACGGAGGGCCCCGAGGAGGAGGGCGCCTGCGTCCACTGCGCGCGCCCGTCCGCGTACGGCAAGCGGGTCGTCTTCAGCCGCGCCTACTGAACGGCACCGGTCGGCGGGACGCAGGACGAGCCGTGGCTCGACGGGAAGCGGCCACGGCCCGACGTCAGTCGTCGTCCTCGCCGTGCCAACGGCGGTCCTCCTCCTCCCAGTTCTCCTCACGCTGGTCGTGGCGCTCGCGCCAGGTCGCGGCCGCGGCGGCGTCGGGGTAGGGGCCGAGGCGGTCCTCGGCCTTGCACACGTCCCCCTGCTCGACGCGGCCGTGGGTCAGGCACCACCAGTACTCGGTCATACGCTCGCCGTTCCCTCGTGCACTGCTCGTCGTGGTCCGCCGCAGCGGGCAGCCCGCGGCGGGCCCACTGTGCCACGGCTGGTGCCGTGCTGCGGGTGGGCCCGTGCGGGGCCCGGCGAGTACCGTCGTCGGCCCACCTCGACGAAGGCCCGCGCGTGACGACCCTGGTGCTCGTGCGCCATGCCACGACGGCCGCGACCGGTCACCGGCTGGGCGGCTGGACCCCCGGCGTGCATCTGGACGCCGGGGGACGCGAGCAGGCGGCGGCCACGGCCCGGGAGCTCGCGGAGGCGCCGCTGACCGCGGTGTACGCCTCGCCGCTCGAGCGGACCATGGAGACCGCCCGCGCGATCGCGCGCCCCCACGATCTGCGGGTCCGCCGGCGCAAGGGCGTCGGCGAGGTCGACTACGGCGACTGGACCGACCAGCCGCTGGACCGGCTGCGGCGACGCAAGCTGTGGGCGACGATCCAGGCCACGCCGTCGCGGGTGACCTTCCCCGGCGGGGAGTCGATCCGCGGTGCGCAGGCGCGGGCGGTCGACACGGTCGAGCAGCTGGCGGGCGAGCATCCCGGCGAGCACATCGCCGTCGTCAGCCACGCCGACATCATCAAGGCCGTGCTGGCCCACCTGATGGGCATGCCGCTGGACTCCTTCCAGCGCCTGGTGATCGGCCCCGCCTCGATGAGCGTGGTCCAGCTGCCGCCCGACGGCGCCCCCGCGGTGCTGGCCTGCAACACGACCGCGCAGCCGCCGATCCCGCAGGGGGAGCGATGATCGACATCGAGCTGACCGACCCGCATCACGTGACCGTCGGCTGGACCGGTCGTCCTGGTGCGCGAACCTTCTTCGTCCAGGCGGCCGACGACGAGCGGCAGGTGGCACTCGTCCTCGAGAAGGGCCAGATCGGCGCGCTCGCCGACCTGCTCGCCCAGCTGCTCGCTCGGGTCGACGACGAGCCCGCCGGTGACTGGGACCGCGCGGCGATGGCGTTGCGGACGCCGGTGGATCCCCGCTGGCGGGTCGCCGGGCTCTCGGTCGGCCTCGACCCGGAGCGGGGCCGCTTCGTGCTGGAGTTCGAGGAGCTCGCCGACCCCGACGAGGACGATCCGCGCGAGGTCCGGATCTGGGCGGACCAGGACCAGGCCCGGCGCCTGGCGGCACACGCCAGGGAGCAGGTCGAGCAGGGCCGTCCGACCTGCCAGCTGTGTGGCCGCCCCACCGAGCCCGACGGCACCCACGTGTGCCCCGCCACGAACGGGCACGGCAGGTTGGAGCGGTGACGGCCCCCATGGAGACGACGGCGGCGCGGCTGCGCGATGCCGAGCTCGAGCTGCTCGGCCGGTTCGCGGACGCCTCGAACGCCACGCTGCTCGTCCGCCTGCTCGATCGCGGGCCCCCGAGCCTCGAGAAGCTGGCGTCGAGCCTGGGCCGCGAACCCGACCTGGCCGACCTCGATGCCGGGGACCTCGCCGTCTACAAGCCGGTCCGGGGGGAGGCGCCCCTGTGGGACTTCCCTCCACGCACCCTGCACCTGCGCGAGGTCGCCGCCTACGAGGTGTCCGCGGCCCTGGGGTGGGACCTCGTGCCGGTGACGGTCCTGCGCGCCGAGGCGCCGCTGGGCCCCGGCAGCCTGCAGCGCTTCGTCCCCCACGATCTCGACCTGCACTACTTCGCGCTGCTCGACCGGGCCGAGCGGCAGGTCCTGGCGGCGCTGCGGAGGATGGTGGTCTTCGACCTGGTGATCAACAACGCCGACCGCAAGGGCGGCCACGTGCTTCTCGAGCAGCGCCCCGGGGCGGGTGGGGAGGCCGCGCGGGTGCGCCTGATCGACCACGGCATCGCCTTCCACGCCGAGCCCAAGCTGCGCACCGTGGCGTGGCACTTCGCCGACGAGCCTCTCCCGGCCGACCTCCGGGAGGACGTCGAGCGGCTCGGCGCAGCGCTCGGGGGCGCGCTGGGCGAGGTCCTGTCCGGCCTGCTGTCGGCCCAGGAGCTCGCGGCACTGCGCGATCGGGCCGCACGTGTCGCCGAGCTGGCGTGCCTGCCACGCCCCACGGGCCCACGCCCGACGCCGTGGCCGCCGCTGTGACCGCAGCGGGCGCCTGATGGCGAGCTATCGGGAGCAGGGGATCGTCCTGCGCACCTACAAGCTGGGGGAGACCGACCGGATCCTCCACCTGCTCACCCAGGGGCGCGGGCGGGTGCGAGCGGTCGCCAAGGGGGTGCGTCGACCCGGGAGCCGCTTCGGGGGACGGCTCGAGCCCTACAGCCACGTCGACGTGCAGCTGCACGAGGGCCGCAGCCTCGATGTGATCAGCCAGGCTGAGCTGCTGGCCTCCCACGCCGCCGTGCGCAGCGACTTCGTCAGATCCGCGTGCGCGGCGACGATGGCCGAGCTCACCGACGTGGTGGCCCAGGACGGGGAGCGCGACAACGCCCTGTTCCTGCTGCTGCGGGCGGGGCTGCAGGCCCTGGACGCCGAGCCCGACGACCCGGGGGTCTTCGTGGACGCCTTCCTGCTGCGCGTGGCCTCCGCCGCGGGCTTCCACGCATGGGTCGAGGCCTGCGCGGTGTGTCGGCGCCCCGGACCGCACGCGTTCCTGAGCGTCAAGGCCGGGGGCACGCTCTGCGGTGACTGTGCCCCGCCCGGCACGCGGGCCGTGGACCCGGCCACGGTGCGCCTGCTGGCGCTGCTGGCGGCGCCGGGGGAGTGGGTGGCGCTGCCGCAGGGCGCGGGCGCCGACGACGACGCCCGGGCGGTGGCCGCGTCCTATGTCCGCGCGTTCGTGGAGCACCACCTCGACCGGCGCCTGCGCAGCTACGACCACATCGCGCGGGACTGATCGGCCCCGACCGCCGCCCCTGCGCGGCGCCGTGGATGCCGTGGGCCCCCCAGGGACCCTCGCTACGCTCGCCGTCGACTCCCGCGCGAAAAGCCCACCATGCACACCAGCGACATCGACCTCGACCGCGTCCCCGGTCACGTGGCGATCATCATGGACGGCAACGGTCGCTGGGCCAACGCCCGGGGGCTGCCGCGCAACGCCGGGCACGAGGCGGGCGAGCAGGCGCTCTTCGACACCGTCGAGGGGGCACTGGAGCTCGGTGTGCGGGACCTGACGGTCTACGCCTTCTCCACCGAGAACTGGAAGCGCCCCGCGGAGGAGGTGCGCTTCCTGCTCGAGTTCAACGAGTCCCTGCTGCTGCGACGCCTCGATGAGCTCGACGAGCGTGGCGTTCGCGTGCGCTTCGTCGGCCGGCGGGATCGGCGGGTGCCGCGCCGCCTGATCCGGCGGATGGACGAGAGCGAGGCCCAGACCGCCGACAATGAGCGCATGACGCTGCGCATCGCCTTCAACTACGGAGGCCGGGCGGAGCTGGTCGACGCGGCGCGCCGCTGTGCCGACGACGTCGCCGCCGGAGAGCTCAAGCGGGTCGACGAGCGGGCGCTCGCCGCCCGCCTCTACGACCCCGAGATGCCGGCGGTGGATCTGCTGGTGCGGACCTCGGGAGAGCAGCGCCTGTCGAACTACCTGCTGTGGCAGGCGGCCTATGCGGAGCTGGTCTTCACCGACACCCTGTGGCCCGACTTCACGCGTGTCGACCTTGCCCGCGCGGTCAGGGAGTACCAGGCGCGCGATCGACGCTTCGGCAGGGCGGTGGACGACGTGGGCAGCGCCCGCAGCCGGTAGCGGCAGGCGCGGGGCGGGGGCTGCCGGTCATCCAGGCTCGGGCAGCCGCAGGTCCAGGGCGTCGGCGAACGAGGACAGGATCCGGTGGGTCAGCCCCCAGATCACCTTCTCGCCGTGCCGGATGCCCGGGAAGCCCACCAGGCCGGACCAGTGGTGGCGGACCGCGGCCCGCGGATCCAGCAGGTGGCCCAGCGGGATCCACAGCGCATCCTGCACCTCGCCGGGGTCGGGCGCGAGTGCGGGCTGCCGGTCGAGCCAGAAGACGAACGAGGCCACCTGGCGTCGGCGCCCCGGTCCGCCCACGTCGTCGAGCCGGCCCACCGGGGCGGGGAGGTCGAGCCCGACCTCCTCGTGCGCCTCGCGCCGAGCGGTCGTGGCCAGGTCGGGGTCCTCGGGGTCCCGGCGCCCGCCCGGCAGCGCCATGTGGCCCGACCAGCGGTCACCGGCGCGCTCGGCCCGGTGGATGAAGCAGACGCCGGGGCCGTGGGGGCCTGCGCCGACCACGAGGGCGGTCGCGGCCCAGGCCGGGCCCTCGGTGTCGTCGGACGGCAGGCGCGCATGCAGGCGCGTGCGCAGCCTGTCGGGGTCGAGGGCCTCGGGTGGAGCCATGGCCGCCTTGGTAGCACATCTCCGCCGCCGGTGCCCCACGGCGCGCCCCGCGCCCGGGTCGGTACCTGCGCAGGACGGCTAGCCGCGGCGCGTGCCCAGTCGATGGTCCAGGACGCCGGCCAGGTCCTCGGCCAGCCGGGGGGCGTCGTCGGCCGGCAGCGCGGCGACAGTGAGCCGTATGCCCGGGGGCGAGTGGAGCCGGAACGGCTCGCCGGCCTGCGCCCACCAGCCCGCGGCCGCCAGGCCCTGCACGACGGGCACCTCCTCGGCCACGGGGATCCATACGTTGAGCCCGCTCGCGCCGTGCGCTCGGATGTCGTGCCGCGCGAGGGCCTCGACCAGCGCCGCGCGCCGGTGCCGGTAGACCTCGGCGGCGTGGGCGAGGGTGCCGTCCTCGAGGGAGGTGCGCCAGACGTCGGCCGCGAGGCGCTGCAGCAGGTGGCTCACCCAGCCCGTGCCCAGCCGCTGGCGCCCCGTGACCTGCTGCACCGTGTCCTCGTCGCCGGCCAGCACCGCGACCCGCAGGTCCGGGCCCAGGGCCTTGCCCAGCGACCGCACCCGTGCCCACCGCTGTCGGCCGGTGGTCAGCGTCCGGGGCGAGGTGCCCGCGACCACCCCGAGCGGCTCGTCCTCGACCACCAGCACCTCCGGGTGGTCGGCCAGCACGGCGCGCAGCGCCGCCCCGCGCTCTGCGGAGAGGCTCGCCCCGGTCGGGTTCTGCGCCCGGGGCACGGTGAGCAGGGCACGGACAGGGTGCTCGTCCAGCGTCGCCTCGAGGCCCTCGACGGTGATCCCGTCGTCGTCCACGTCGACGCCGACCAGCTCCAGGCCCATGGCCCGGCACAGGTCGAGCGCCCCCACATAGCCGGGGTCCTCCACCGCGATAGGGTCGCCGACCCGCAGATGCGCCTCGAGCACGCGCTCGATCCCGTCGAGGCCGCCGCCGACGACCGCCAGGTGGGCCGCATCCACCCCCTCGATCTCGAAGCCCTCGCGGGCGGCGGTGAGCAGCTCCGGGTGCGCGGGGTCGTCGCCGTAGAGGCGGTGCACCGGGCCCACCCGTGCCAGCGGCGGGCCCAGCTCCGGTAGGAGGGCCGGGTCGGGGTTGCCGCTGGCGAGATCGACCGTGCCGGGAGGCACCTCGGGCGCGAGGCGGTGGCCCAGGGGCGGGCGGTGGCCGACGAAGGTGCCGCTGCGGTCGCGGGTGACCAGCACGCCGCGCTGGCGCAGCTCACGGTAGGCGGCGGAGACGGTGGTCGGGCTCAGCCCCAGCGCTGCTGCGAGCACCCTGACCGATGGGACAGCGTCCCCCGGGCGCAGCGCGCCTGAGGCCACGCCGCGCTCCACGGAGCGGGCCACGGATGCGGCATCGTGGCCACGGATCCTATACTGTTCTGATGCAGACATCATAACTGTACTGTAACAGATTTCCGTCGTGTGGGTCGCCGAATGCGACGGCCGGGGTGGAATGAGGATGGCGACATGGCCCAGCTGACCGTCGCGCTGCGCGCTCCCTTCGTGATGACGGCCCGGCTGCCGCTGACGGCCAAGATCGTCATCGCGCTCGGCACCGTGTATCTCGTGTGGGGCTCCACGCTCCTGGCCACCAAGGTGGCCCTGGCGACGCTGCCGCCGTTCTCCCTGCAGGCAGCGCGGTTCCTGCTCGCCGGCGGGGCGCTGTACGCGGTGGCTGTGCGGTTCGGGGACCGCCACGGCGACCGACCCACGCTCCGGCAGTGGCTGCAGGCGCTGCTGACGGGCAACCTGCTGCTCCTCGGCGGGACGGGGCTGATCACCCTGGCGCAGACCCGCATCCCCTCGGGGACCGCGGGCCTGCTGCTGGCCACGGTGCCGATCTGGCTGGCGCTGCTCGCGCGCGGGATCTTCGGGGAGCGGCTCTCGGTCCGCGCCTGGGTGGGGCTCGGCGTGGGGCTGGCCGGGGTGGGCCTGCTCCTCGACCCGGGCGGTGGGGGGGATGTGGGCGCCATGCTGCTGGCCGTGCTGGGCGCGCTCGCCTGGGCCGCAGGCTCGCTGCGCTCGCGGGTCAACGACGCGCCGGCGCGTCCCTTGGTGACGGCGGCTATGCAGATGATGGGCGGGGGCGCGGGCTTCCTCGCCCTCGCCCTCGTGCTGGGCGAGCCGTGGCGCATCCCGTGGGCCCAGCTCGACGCCGGGGCCGTGCTGCCCTTCGCCTACCTCGTCACCGCTGGCTCCGTCGTGGCCTTCACCGCCTACAGCTGGCTGCTGCGTCGCGTCTCGACGACCCTGGTCGGCACGTACGCGTACGTCAACCCCGCCGTGGCCGTGCTCCTGGGCTGGCTGCTCGCCGGCGAGAGCTACACGCTCGACGTCCTGGTGGCCGGTGGCGTGATCCTCGGCGCGGTCGTGCTGATCGTGACCGGCCGCCCGGGGGTGCCGGTGCCCGCCCAGGCCACCTCCGGCGCCGACGTCTTCGCGGGCCAGCCGCGCTGGCACCAGGTCCGCCGGCGACTGGGCCGCCTGCCCGCCTCGGCGCGGCTGTACCGCCAGCCCGGCGCCCCCCAGGTCCGGGACGTGGGCTACGAGCAGCCGGTGGCCTCCCACGTCCTGGACACCGACGAGATCCACGACCTGCAGGCCGAGCACGTGCTCGGCTACGACCCGGAGCCTCCCGGGCGCTGAGCCACCCGTCGTTCCGCTGCAGGCCCGGCGGTCTCACCCGGATCGCTGCTCGAGGAGCGCGTCGAGCAGCGAGGACGCCCCCAGACGCAGTCTGGCCGGGGTCAGCCAGGCGTCCCCGGCCACGGCGCGCACCAGCGCGAGCAGGCGGGTCGCGTCGTCGACGGTGCGGATGCCGCCGGCCGCCTTGATCCCGACGGGCCGTCCTGCCCACCGCTCGAAGGCCAGCGCCTGCTCCACCAGCAGCAGGACGGCAGCGGGGTCGGCGCCGGGGCCGTCCTTGCCCGTGGAGGTCTTGAGCATGTCGGCGCCGGCGAGCATCGCCACCCAGCACGCCCGCACGATCGGCGCGGGGCCCGCCATCGCGCCGGTCTCGAGGATCACCTTCAGCGTCGCCGACCCGGCAGCGGCTCGCAGGGCGAGCAGCTGCCGATAGGCCTCGTGGTCGCGCCCGTCGAGCAGGGCGCCGCGGTCGATGACGACGTCGATCTCGTGGGCCCCGGCGGCCAGGGCGGCCTCCACCTCGGCGACGCGGACGGCCAGGGGGGAGCGGGCGGTGGGGAAGGCGCCCGCGACGCTGCAGGCG
>SKLC01000030.1 GCA_007123425.1 Nitriliruptoraceae bacterium | reverse complement strand
GCTCCGGCGCGAGCGCGTCAGCGAGACGGCGGAGGTCGTCGGTCGAGGCGTGTCCGGACGTGTGGTGCTCGACAAGCGGGATGTCGTGCTCCCGCAGGAAGTTGGCGAGGCGCTGGCCAGAGGGTTCGTCGAGGTAACCCGACCACAGCGACCAGGTGCAGGTTGCCCCGGCAAGGGCGTCGGCGTCGGCGAGGCGTTCGCCTTCGCCCGCGCTGAACAGGAGTACGTAGCGGGACGGGTCTGCGGCGAGGTGTTCGGGGAAGAGCCGGTAGGGGGTGATGTGCTCGAGCCGGTCGAACTCGGCCGAGTCCTTGATGCGGATCGCCTGCCAGCGCGGCAGGTAGGTGTGGATGCGAGGCCAGGCAGGGTCGGGCCGTGGGATGTTGTCGTTGCCGGTCGCTCGGGCGACATCGGCCGTGTAGGGATCCATCACGAGATGGCGGTCGGCCTGCAGCGCGGCGCGGTAGATGGTCACCAGCCGGTCGATGTTCTGGGCACTGCTGACGATGAGCGCGAGCCCGTCCGTGCTGGTGAACTGGTCGACGAGGTCGTGCTCGACGTCGGTCTCGGTCATCGTCGGCTTGTCGGCCAGGCCGGGCTGGATGTTGGTGCCCTCCATCAGCAGCACGTCCACGCCGTCGGGCGGCCTGCGGAGCAGCTCTTCGAAGATGCCGGCCTTGCGGCCGTGTCCGCGGATGTCGCCGGTGTAGAACAGCCGCCGACCTCCAGCCTCCACCAGCAGCGAGTAGGCGTCGAAGGCGGAGTGATCGTTGAGGAACGGGGTGACAGTGAAGGGCCCGACCTCCATTGGCTTGCGATGTTCGAGCGGCGCGGCCACGGGCACGTCCAGGCCCCGGGACCAGAACGATGCCGCCTGCAGTATGCGTCCGGTCGCGGCTCCCATGTAGATGGGCACGCCGGTGCGGATCTGGTCGGCCAGGCCCCAATGGTCGGCGTGGTGGTGGCTGATGAACACCCCAAGCGTCGAGGTGTCACGGTCCTTGAGCCCGGCGATGTCGGGCAGCGGCACCTCGTCGTGCCAGCCGGCGCTGAGCGGCCGGCCGACGTCGAGGACGATGCGCATGCCGTCGTGCTCGACCTCGACGCAGTTGCCTCCGATCTCGTGTGCGCCGCGGTGGATACGGACCCTCACCGATGCTGCTCCATTTGTGCGATGTCCTCCCATCGCTCGACCTCGGCGATGCGCCCAACCCGGTCGAGGTACCACACCTCCATCGGGTCGATGCGGTGGTCAGCCGCGTCCGCCACGGCTCGCGCCACCTGCCACATGCGCCGGTGGACCTCCGGGGAAGGTCGGGCTGGGCCGATCGCGACGACCGGGACCACCCGCCCTGCCTCGCGCAGGTGCAGCACGCCGGGGCGGCTCAGACCCAACGCTGCGCGTTGCGTGAGCATCCGCTCAATCGCCTCGACGGTCTCGCGCGGTCGCTCCTGGAGCAGGTCCGCGAACATCGCGGCGTAGACGCCGGCCTGCACTGCGACCTTGGCGATCGCAGCGGCCGAGGCCGTGTCGGCCTTCGCCTCGATGAGCGCGAGACGTCCCCCAATCTCCACCGCGAGGAAGTCGAGGCTGCTCCCGACCTTCACGTCGCTGGGCCACCAGCGTTCGCCGGGGTCGTGCTCTTCCAGTGCCCGGTTGAACGGGGGCGGCCCAGCCGTCCAGACGCCGCTGCCGCGTCTGGGTGTCCGTGAAGCTGGGTCGTGCCTCGCGCTGGATCACCCGGTAGGCATCCGAATTACCGGACGCGATTGCTGCGTGCACCGGGCCCTCCTTGCGCAGCGCCGGAGTGTCGCCCACATGGTCGACGATGTCGTCGATATAGCGCTCCACCTTCGGCCATGCCAGCTCGATCGACTCCTGGGGCTGCCAGTTGGTCCAGCGCTCGTCGAAGCTGTCCAGCGCCATGTACTTGCGGTGCGCCGTCAACTGGAACTCGCCTCGCCGCTCACGCAGGTTGAGGAGCGCGGTCATGCCGTAGTACAGCGTCGCCCAGCTGGTCGTGCCCTTGGGCGCGGATCGCAGTTGCACGTCGAACAGCGGCTCGTGGTCCTGACCGCAGGCCCGGTCCGTCAGCGCCGCACCGGCGCCGTCACCGAGCATGCGCAGCAGAGGTGCCGAGACCGATCGGTCGAAATGCATCGCGTCATCCGCCTGCGTGCTCACATCTCCCCCGTTCGTTCCGTCAGAAGCATCGCATCGTGCCACCGGGCCCCCTCGACCGCCGTAGGTCGCTGGTTAGCGGCCCGACTCACGAGGTCGCCAGCTGTGGCGGTTCTAGCCGCGCCGGTGGTGCGTGCCCGAGCCCCGCGGCCCGCGCGTCGGGCAGCTCACCGACCTCAATGAGCCGCAACGGCTCGTAGCTGCAGGCGAAGGCTCGGCGGCTGTCCGGACCGACGAGCCACAGCAGCGGCGGCCGCACGGCCCACAGGCGCCAGGCGAGCTGCCGCGCCTCGTCTCCGCGCTTCTTGGTCTCTGGCCCCGGCGGGGTGTCGGCGAAACGCTCCCGCACCTCGGCCAGGAGTGCGTCGAGCATGGCGACGTCCCGCTTGGCCTCGCCGAGCACAACCACGTTGGCGTCATCGTCGAGGATCGCGAGATCGAGCTGGAGCGCCGCTGCGGGCAACTCGAACTGCACCCGCTCGCTCGGGTAGCCCAGCCGGACGATCGCGTCGACGTAGGCCGCGAGCTGCGGCAGGTACTCGGCGTTGTACCAGCCGCCCTGTTCCGAACGGGACAGCAACGACCACCGCCCTCCGGGCTTGGGACGGTCCTGCGTGTTGAACTTCGCACCGCGCTCGAGCTCGATGAGGCCCACATCGACCCCGGCGAGGAAGAGCTCGACATCCGGGGCGGCGATCACGTTCGGTGTCTGCAGCAGCTCCCCACGCG
>SKLC01000051.1 GCA_007123425.1 Nitriliruptoraceae bacterium | reverse complement strand
CAGACCTGCGGCCCTCGCGCCTGGCGACGGGCGCGGAGCAGCACGAGGCCGGCGGCCAGGGCCAGGCCGGCGACGGCGATCCCGCCCCGCAGCATCGAGCGCCGCACGCGCACCCCCGGCAGGCTCACCCAGTCCGCGTGGTCGGCCAACAGCTCCGCGACCGCATCACGGTTGGAGTGCCGCGGCCGCCAGCCGGTCGCGCACAAGCGGTCCACCGACAGCACCCAGGGATGCATGAGGTAGTGCAGCTGCCCGGGCGGAGCGAAGCCCACGCCGAGCTCCCAGAGCCGCTCCGCGGCGGAGAAGGCGACCTCCTCGGGGAGCTCGAGCACGGGCCGGTCCAGCAGGGCGGTGACCTCGTCGAAGGACAGCCACCCCTCGGAGGAGACGTTGTGGGGCCCCGGCAGGTCGTGGTCGAGGGCGTGGGTGAGCGCCGAGACCACATCGTCGACGTGGACGAACTGCATCGGCGGCTTGTGCCCCTTGACCACCGGGAAGCGGGGCGCCTCGAGGTGGCGCGTGATGAAGTTGGCGATGCCGGGGCCCGCCAGGATCGACGGGCGCAGCACGGTCACGGTGGTGTCGGGATGGCGCTGGGCCCACGGCCACAGCCATTCCTCGACCTCGAGCTTGTGCTCGGCGTAGCTGAACTCGAGGTTGGCTCGCAGCGGGCTGTCCTCGGTCAGTGGCAGGTCGTTGTCCGGGTGCGCGCCGTAGACCATCCCCGAGGAGACGTAGAGGACCTTGCCGGCCCCTGCGCCGACGGCGGCCTCGAGGACCCTCCGGGTGCCCTCGACGTTGACGGCGTGCATGGCCGCCTCGTCCCGGGAGGCGTCGAACTGGAAGGCGAGGTGCACCAGGACGTCGCAGCCGTGCAGCGCATCCTCGATCCCGCCCTCGCGCACGTCGGCCACCCGGAAGGCGAGCTTGCGGCTCGACAGGCCCACGGGGGCGCGCACGTCGAGCCCGACGATGCGGTCGACGTCGTCGCGCGCGTCGAGGGCCTCGACGAGTCGACGGCCGAGCACGCCGCCGACGCCGGTCACCGCCACCGTGGTCACGGGCATTCCCCTCGTCGTCGGGATCGCGCCGCGGCCGGCGTCGAGCGCCTCGCCGCGGCACGAAGTGGCCTCGAGTCACGATACCGCCAGGCTCGCCGGCGGGGACACGGCCGCCGGTGACCGCCCGACCGGTCCCCGGGCCACCCCCGCCGGCCCGTCGCGCCGGCGCACGCGCGTACCCTGGAAGCAGGCGTCCGCCACCCGAGCGCGCCGAGCATCCGCGCCCCCGGCCGGGTTCGTGAGCCAGCCCGTCGAGGCCGAGCCGGTCGAGGCCGCGGAGGCGAACACCGCCCAGCGACCCCACGACGTCTGGCCGTGCCGTGAGCGACCACCCCGACCGTCCCGACGACCCCTTCGGCGACCTGCCCCCGGAGCTGCGCGCGATGCTCGAGCAGCTCGGCGGCGCCGGCGGGCTGGGACAGATCCAGCACCAGCTGCAGGCCCTGTTCGGCTCCGGGGGCGCCAGCGGCCCGGTCGACTGGGATCTGGCGACCCGCGTGGCGCTGCAGGTCGCCGCCGACGGCGACCGCGCGCCGACCGACGAGGAGCAGCGCCGGGCCACCGAGGCGCTCGAGCTCGCCGAGCACTGGCTGGACGCCACGCCGCTGCCGGCCCCGCCCGACGCGGGCCGGCTGGTGGTTGGCTCGCGCCAGAGCTGGGTCAACGGCGCGGTGCGCTCGCTGGCGCCGATGGTCGAGCCGGTGGCCCGCGCCTCCACCGACGCGATGGCCCGCCTGGCGCAGGAGCAGCTGGGCGACCTCGACGGCCTCGAGGAGCAGCTGCCCCCGGAGCTGGCGGGGCTGCAGGGCCTGCTGGGCTCGCTGGGAGGGCTCGGCGGCCTCGACCTCGGCGAGATGATGCGCCCGATGGGGGCGATGCTCTCCGGGCTGCAGGCCGGGCAGGTGCTGGGCGAGCTGGCGCGGCAGCTGCTGGGCCAGTACGAGCTGGGGATCCCGACCGCCCCGCGCGCCGAGGCCCACCACGTCGCGGTCAACGTCGAGGAGGCCTTCGCCGACTGGGACCTCGACCCGACCGAGGTCGCGGTCACCCTCGCGCTCAACGAGGCGGCCCTGCGTCGGCTCTACCACGCGGTGCCGTGGCTCGAGGCCCACATCGGCTCGCTGGTGGCCCGCTTCGCCGCGGGCACCGAGGTCGACACCGAGCGGCTGCAGGAGATCTCGCAGGAGCTGATGATGGGGGTCGACCCGGAGGACCCCGACTCCCTGCGGGAGGCCATGGCGCGCGCCTCCGACCTGCGGCTGCAGCCCACCGCGGAGCAGCAGCGTGTGCTGGAGCGCCTGCAGGGCGTGGTCTGCCTCGTGGGGGCCTGGGCGCGCCACGAGGTCGCCCGGGCCGTCGAGGGCCGGCTGCCGACGCACGCCCGCGTCGAGGAGGTGCTGCGGCGCCGCCGTGCCGAGCGCGGCGACGGCGAGCAGCTGCTGAGCGCCCTGCTCGGGCTCGACCTCAAGCCCGACGACGAGACCCTGGGCGAGCGCTTCGTGGTGGAGGTCGAGCAGGCACGGGGCCCCGAGGGCCTGCGCCGTGCGCTGGAGCACCCCGAGAACCTCCCCGACGCCGAGGAGATGGCCGACCCCGCGCGCTGGCTCGCGCGCACCGAGGGCGACGAGCAGATCCCCGACGACCCCTCGGCGCTGTTCGGCGACCTCGGCGACGCCCCGGAGGAGGCCTCCGCGGAGGAGCGGGCCCGCGAGCGCGAGAACGGCCACGACCCCGACGACGACCGGGACGATGACCAGGACGGTCGGGACGGCGACGACTCCGGGCCGTGACCGGCGAACGGCCGCACGCTCACGCCCGGGCGGGGCGCGGGGCCTCGTCGTCCTCGGGCGGGGCGT
>SKLC01000422.1 GCA_007123425.1 Nitriliruptoraceae bacterium | reverse complement strand
CGTGGGCGCGCAGCTGGCGCCGGCGCCGCGGCGAGCGACGCACGAGCTCCTGCTCCGTGGCGGGAGGCTCCTGCGCGAGCTGGCGAAGGACGTCGTCGTGGATCAGGCGGTTCGGCGCGATGTCGTGGGTGCTGGCCAGGTGCTCGCGCTCCTCCCACAGCTCACGGAGGATGGCACGCTGCTCGGGGCTGAGTCGCGCCGCGCCCTTGACCCGAGTCCAGTCCCGCGCGTTGTCGAAGGCCCGCTCGATCGTCGCGGCGAGCTCCTGCTCGTACCAGGGGATGCGGCCGGTCGTCTCGAGCCGCGTCGCCAGCTCCTCCCACAGCTCGGGCAGGTGGACGACGTCGCCCGCCGCGTAGGCGGCCATGTCCGCCGGCAGGGGCCGCTGGGCCCAGTCGGCGCGCTGGAAGCGCTCCTTGTCGTCGGTGAGCTCGACCCCCAGCACCTCGGTCAGCAGCGGCCCGAGACCGGTCGGCAGCCCCAGCACGGCCGCGGCCACCGCGGTGTCGGCCGGCCGGGGCGGGCGCACGCCCAGCGCGGCCAGCGGCTCCAGGTCGTTCTCCAGCGCGTGGAGCACCACCCGCGTGCCGCGGAGGAACTCGTCGAGGGCGCCGAGGTCGTCGAGGCGCACCGCGTCGAGCAGCACGCAGTGGCCCTCGGCGCCCACCTGCACCAGCGCGGCGCGCTTGTGGTAGCGCGCGCCGTCGGCCCGCTCGACGTCGACCCCCACGGTCGGGCCCGCGAGCGCCGAGAGCTGCCCGACGATGGCGTCGGGGCGGTCGACGAAGGAGGTGCTGGGCTCCTGTTGGACCTCGGGCATCCGGGCTCGCTCGTGCGCGTGGGGCGTGGCCGGAAGGCTACCGCCCGGCCCGGTGCGCCTCGACGCCGGCCCGGGCGACCTCGGCCCGGGGCGTGGCGACGCCGTATCGTGCGCGCACCGCGAAGGAGGTCGTGTCGTGGCCGAGGTGCCCCGTCTGCTGTGCGTCCACCCCCATCCCGACGACGAGTCGATCGCGTGCGGCGGCGTGCTGGCCCTGGCGGCCGATCGCGGTGCGGCGAGCGCCGTGGTGACCTGCACCGGCGGTGAGGCGGGTGAGAACCTGGCGGGCATCGACCTCGGCACCGAGGACCTGGCCAGCCATCGTCGGCGCGAGCTGGCCGCCGCCCTGGCGGAGCTCGGCGTGGACGAGCACGTCTGGCTCGGCTACCGCGACAGCGGCATGGCCGGCACCCCGGAGAACGAGCACCCCGAGGCGTTCGTGCACGCCGAGGTCGACGAGGCCGCCCGGCGGCTGGCCGTCGAGGTGCGCCGCCTGCGTCCCCACGTGGTGGTCTCCGACGACGAGCGCGGCACCTACGGCCACCCCGATCACGTCCACGCCCACCGCGTGACGGTGCGGGCCGTGGCGCTGGCCGCCGACGAGGAGGTCGACCTCGGCGGGCTCGCCCCTTGGCGCGTGGCCAAGCGCTATGTCCACGCGCTGGCCGTGGAGCGGCTGCTGCGGATGCACGCCGCCCTGCGCGAGGCGGGGCTGGCCTCGCCCTTCGGCGACGAGCCCCTGATCGACGTCGACGAGCTGCCCTTCGGGGTCCCCGACGCGGCGATCACCACCCGTGTCGACGTGCGCGAGCAGCTGCCCCGCAAGCGCGCCGCCCTGCAGGCCCATCGCAGCCAGATCGGCGACGACAGCTTCTTCCTCAACGTGCCCGATGAGCTGGCCGAGGACGTGTTCGGCTGGGAGGAGTTCGTCCTCGAGGCGGGGGTCGCCGCCCCCGGCACGGCCGATGACGGCCGGGAGCGCGACCTGTTCGCGGGCCTGGACGTGGCCGGGGCAGTGGGCCGCGGCGGGTAGGGTGGCGCACGAGCTCGACGCGGGAGTGCACGTGGTGAGGGAGCTGTCGGCCACCGGCGCCGCACCGACGCCGGATGCGTTCCGGGGAGTGATGGGGCGGTTCGCCACGGGCGTGACCATCATGACGACGGAGCACGAGGGCGCCCCCCACGGCATGACCGCCAACGCGGTGACCTCGGTGTCGCTGGACCCGCTTCTGGTGCTCGTCTCCGTGGAGCGCAGCACGGTGATGGCCGAGCAGGTCATCGCGGCGGGCGCCTTCGCGATCAGCTTCCTCGCCTGGGAGCAGCGCGCGCTCTCGGACCGCTTCGCCGACCCGAACCGGCCCCTGGGCCGCGAGCAGTTCGCGGGGCTCGACCTCCTCGAGGGGGAGACCGGGGTGCCGATCCTCGAGGGCGGCCTGGGCTGGGTCGAGTGCCGCGTCTGGGCGGTGCATGACGGCGGCGACCACGTCCTGGTCGTCGGCGAGGTGGTCACGCTCGGTGAGGGCGGCACGAGCTCGCCTCTGGTGTTCTACCGCGGCGGCTACCACGAGCTCGGACCCGCGGCCGGCTGACCGGCCCGGGGGCGGGCGCCGTCGCCGGCCGAGCCCCTCAGGGGTGCGGCGTGCCCAGCACGCGGTCTCCGAAGTCGCCGAGGCCCGGCACGATGTAGCCGTTGTCGTCGAGGCGCTCGTCGATCGCGGCGGTGACCACGTCCACGCCGTGGCGCTCCTGGAGCAGGTCGATCGCCGTCTGCGTGGCCACCACCGCGACCACCACGGTGGTGGCCGCGGCCTCGAGATCGAGCTCCGCCAGGGCATCGCAGGCGGACCCACCGGTCGCCAGCATGGGCTCCAGCAGCAGCACCCAGGCGCCGTCCGTCGGGGGGATGCGGCCGTAGTAGCGCCGGGCCTCCAGGGTCGTCGGGTCCCGCTCGAGGCCGATCATGCCGACCGTCGCATCGGGCACGAGATCGTGGACGCCGGGCAGCAGCCCGAGCCCGGCGCGCAGCACCGGCACCGCCACCACCCCGGCGTCGGGCACCGTCGCGGGGGCCGGCCCGAGCGGGCCCTCGACCGACGTCTGGCGGCCGGGCAGG
>SKLC01000431.1 GCA_007123425.1 Nitriliruptoraceae bacterium | reverse complement strand
GCAACCCCGGCCCGTCGGCCACCGAGGGCCGGGACCGCTGGCACCGGGGCCGGGCGTTGGTACGGGGTGAGCGCCCCCGGACCGGCCGGCGCCGGCCCACGGTGCCGCTGCAGCCGCGGGCGATCGAAGCCCGCGCCCACCGCCGCTCCACCTGCCCCGTGACCCCACCTCCCCCGTGACCACGAGCGAGGCTGCCATGACCACGATGCCGACCTCCGACTCTCATCCCCTGGAGCGTCCCGGGAGGCTGGCCACCTTCGTGCTGCGCCGGGTGGCCGTGTCCCTGGTGCTCGCGCTGCTGACCACCGCCGTCGTCCTCGTAGGGGTGCGCTCAGGCGAGCTGGGCGGCACGGTCAGCCTCGAATACCACGACTCGGACGTCGCCGAGGAGACCGAGGACGCCCCGGGCGAGGCCGATCCCCACATCGCCTCCCACTGACCGGTGCTCCTCCGCGCCCTCGCCGGTCCTCGTCCGCCCCGCGCAGGAGCACCGGTCAGACCACCCGGTTCGTCCAGGCGGCGGTGCCCTCGTAGGCGGCCAGGTTGCGCGTGAACAGCTCGGCGAACCGGCGCCCGTAGGCGGGGCTGAGGCCAGCCACGTGGGGCGTGATCACCACCCCCGGCATCGACCACAGCACCGAGGTGGGAGCCAGCGGCTCCTCGGCCACGACGTCGAGCCCGGCGCCGGCCACGCGGCCGGACTCGAGCGCGGCCACCAGCGCGGCCTCGTCGACCGTGCTGCCGCGCCCGACGTTGACGAACCAGCCCCCGTCGAGGGCGTCGAAGACCTCGGCGTCGAGCAGCCCCCGGGTCGCCGCACCCCCGGGCAGCGCACCGATGAGCACGTCCGCCTCGGCGCAGACCTCCAGCAGCCCGTCCGGCGCGACGACGGCCTCGGCGCAGCCCGCGTAGGCCAGCGGGTCCCGCTTGACGCCCAGCACGCGCATCCCGAAGGCATGCCCGAGCTCCGCGACGCGCTCGCCGATCGCGCCCATCCCCACGATCGCCAGCGTGCTCCCCTCCAGCTCCAGGCGCGGCCCCTGCTGCTCCCATCGGCGCTCGCGTTGGTGCTGCACGGCCTCGTCGATGCGTCGGCTGCAGGCCAGCAGCAGCGCCATCGCGTGCTCGGCGACCGGCACGGCGTTGACCCCGCTGGCCGTGGTCAGCGCCACGCCCTGCTCCCGGAGCCGCGTGAGCGGGAACTGCTCGAAGCCCGCGGAGATGCTCGCCACCCACCGCAACGAGGGCGTCAGGAAGCGCTCCTGCCAGCGGAACGAGACCAGGACCTGCGCGCCCTCGGCGAGGGCGGCCGCCACCTCGTCGTCGCTACCGGCCACGACGAGCTCGATCGCGCCGCGCTCCGCGAGCCGCTGCAGCTCCTGCCGCACCCCGCGGGGCCGGACCGGGTGCAGCACCGTGCGCGGCATGCGCTCCCCCTGGGTCACCGCGCGAATCCCGAGGCGGTCACCTGACGACGCCACCGATTTTCGGCGACAGAGTATATCGATCGTTCGGTACGATACCGGCACACGATGAGCACGGGAGCGGGGCGCACGGCGCAGCGGCACGGGCCGCCCGCCGCGGGCGTCGGCTCCCCGCCGGACACAGGATGCCGACCATGACGCAGACTCCCATCGTCGACTACCTCCGTCTCGGGGACGAGCCCCGCCTGGTGGCCAACGAGTGCACCGAGTGCGGGGCCCGGTACTTCGACCGGCGCAACGCCTGCGCCGCCTGCTTCGCCAGGGAGTTCAAGGAGGTCGACATCCCCACGGCGGGCGAGGTGACCTCCTTCTCGATCGTCTCCTACGCCGCCCCGGGCGTCCCGGTGCCGTTCGTGCCGGCCGTCGTCGACTGCGGCGGCACGCCCGTGCGCGGCAACATCATCAACACGCCGGCCGATCCCGAGCACATCGAGCTGGGCATGCCGGTGCGCCTGGCCACCTACTCCCTCGGGACCGATGCCGAGGGCACGGAGGCCATCGGCTACGGCTTCGAGCCCGCCTGACCACGACCGGCCCACCCAGCGGCACCACCAAGGAGCAGCAGATGAGCGACGACGTCTGGATCCTCGGGATCACGATGACGCCCTTCGGCAAGCACAAGGACCTCGACGTGCTCGACCTCGGGTCGCGCGCGATCATGGAGGCACTCGACGACGCCGGCGTGAGCATGTCGGACATGGGGATCCTCGCGGCCGGCAACCTCATGGGCAGCCGTGGCATCGGCCAGGAGCTGCAGAAGCAGGTCGGCCAGACCGGCATCCCCGTCTACAACGTGGCCAACGCCTGCGCGACCGGCGCGACGGCCCTGCGCACCGCGATCATGGCGATCAAGGCCGGCGAGACCGACTTCGGCCTGGCGGTGGGCGTCGAGAAGCTCGCCGGCGCGGGCCTGCTCGGCGGCAGCAGCCGCAAGGACGACGGCACGTGGACGCCGCAGGGCCGCTTCGGGGCGGTCACCGGCCTCGACGGGCGCGTGGGGACGGAGTCGATGCCCGGCGTCTTCGCCCAGGTGGGCATGGAGTACGGCCACCGCTACGGGGGCACCAGCTTCGAGCTCTTCGCCCGCATCAGCGAGAAGAACCACTCCCACTCCACGCTCAATCCGCTGGCGGCCTACAACAAGGCGATGAGCGCCGAGGCGATCATGAACGACCTCATGATCGCCTACCCCAACACGCGCCCGATGTGCTCGGCGAACTGCGACGGGGCTGCCGCGGCCGTGGTGGTCAGCGACGCGAAGCTCAAGACCCTCTCACGTGAGCAGCAGCGCCGGGCGGTCAAGATCTCCGCCTCGGTGCTGACCACCGACCCCTGGGTCGACGGCTGTCAGATCCTGCCCGATGTCAACACCCTGACCCGTGAGGCGGCGCACCAGGCCTACGAGCAGGCCGGGGTCGGGCCTGAGGACCTGGACCTGGTCGAGCTCCACGACTG
>SKLC01000286.1 GCA_007123425.1 Nitriliruptoraceae bacterium | reverse complement strand
GAGGTGCTCGGGGTGCCGGGCCTGCCCCCGGCCGGGGTCCTGGGTGCGGTCGACCGGCTCCGCGACGGTCTCTCCCGTCTGCGGCGTGCGCCCGCGCCGCCGCCGGTGCGCGTGCTCGAGGGGGTGCTCGCCGTGCTGGACCAGGCGGCGCTCGTCGCGCTGTGCCGTGCCGACATCCCCGACCGCCTGCGTGGGCCGAGGAGCATCGACGGGCTGGCCGCCGACCTCGGCGTCGATCCGGCGCGGCTGGCACGGCTCCTGCGCTATGCCGTGGCCCGGGGCTGGCTCCGTCTGGACCGACGCGGCCGCGTCCGGCCCACGGCGACGACGGCGTTCCTGCGCCGCGACCATCCGGGGGGCTGGCGTGCCTGGGTGGAGCTGATGGGAGGCGACGAGATCGCCCGGGCCCTCGACCACCTCGCTGCGGGCCTGACCGACGACGGGGACCCCTTCGCCGCCGGGAACGGGGCCGGCTTCTTCGCATGGATGGCCGACCACCCCGACCGGCACGCCACCTTCGACGCCGCCATGGCCGCCGGTGCGCGCATGCACGGGCTGGTGCTCGCCCAGGCGCTGGACTGGTCGCGCAGCCGGCGTGTCTGCGACGTCGGTGGGGGCATCGGAGCGCTCCTGGGTGCGCTGCTCGACGCCCACCCGCACCTCGACGGGGTGCTGCTCGAGCTCCCCGAGGTGGCGCGGCGGGCCCAGCCGCACGCACGACTGGAGGTCGTCGCCGGCGATGCCTTCGCCGCCGTGCCACCCGGCTGCGACACCTACCTGCTGGTCAACGTGGTCCACGATTGGGCCGATGCGGCCGTCCGGCGGCTGCTCGCCCGCGTCGCGGCCGCCCTGGAGGGCGGTGACGTCGCCGAGGGCCGGGTGGTGATCGTCGAGAGCCGCGTGACGGCGCGTCCACGCGACGACCTGGGCGTGCGCACGGACCTGCTCATGCTGGCGCTCACCCCGGGAGGACGTGAGCGCAACGCCGAGGAGCTCACACAGCTGGCGGCGCCAGCGGGGCTGCGCCGGAGCCGCTCGGTGCCACTGGCCTCCGGCGTCGCCCACGTGCTCGTGCCCGAGCTGCGCTGACGCGACCCGGGCCACGCCTCGGTGGCCCCGCTGCGAGGCCGTCGAGGCCTGCGGCGCCTCATCGTCGCGTGAGCTGCGGAAGGTCGGCGCCGGTCTGGCACGCTGGTGGCATGGTTGCCGTGGGCGTGGACGCGTGTCGACAGGGCTGGGTGGCGGTCGCCCACCAGCCCGATGCGCCGCTGTGGGGCGTGCTGCTCACCGACCTCGCCGAGCTGCCCGACGCCATCCCCGACGCGGCCGGCGTGGGCGTCGACATCCCCATCGGCCTGCTCGACGACCGCCAGCGGGCGGCCGACGTCGCCGCCCGGCAGACGCTCGGGCCGCGGCGCAGCTCCGTGTTCGCCACGCCCGTGCGATCGGCGCTGCGGGCCCCGACCCACGCGGCGGCCAGCGCCCGCAGCCGCGAGCTGACCGGCCAGGGGATCAGCCAGCAGGCCTATGCGCTCCGCGAGAAGATCCTGCAGGCCGAGGCCTGGGTGCCCACCACCTCGCTGCCTGTCTGGGAGGTGCACCCCGAGGTGAGCTTCGCGGAGCTCGCGGGGCATCCGGCGACCGCCTCGAAGCGCACCTGGGCGGGGACCTACGAGCGCCTCCAGGCACTGCGCGCCGCAGGGATCGAGATCGACCGGCTCGGTGTCGCCGGGGAGCGCGCGGCCCCCGATGACGTCGTGGATGCGGCGCTGGCGGCCTGGAGCGCACATCGGCTGCTGACCGGCCGCGGCCGCAGCCTGCCCGACCCTCCCGAGCACGACCCCGCCACCGGGCGCCCCATCGCGATCTGGGTCTGACGCCCCGAGGGGCACGAGCAGCGAGGCGACATGATGAGCGAGCACACCTTCGAGGTGCGGGCGGTGGGCCGCGTGACCTCCTCGCTGACCGACCCCGCCACCGCGCCCAAGATGGGCGACGAGGACGCGCCCCACGCGTGGATCGAGCTCGACGACGACGTGGCCGACGCGGCCGCCGAGCTCGCGCCGGGCGACGAGGTCGTCGTGCTGACCTGGCTGCACCGGGCCGCACGCGACGTGCTTCGGGTCCATCCGCGTGGCGAGGAGGCCAACCCCGAGCGGGGCGTGTTCACGACGCGCTCGCCCGCGCGGCCGAACCCGATCGGGCTGCACCGCGTCCGGGTGCTGGCCGTCGAGGGGCTGCGACTGCGGGTGGCCGGCCTCGAGGCGCTGGATGGCACGCCGGTGATCGACATCAAGTCGGTGCGCCGCGACGCGGTCGACGACTGATGGCACGCGGGGCTCAGCCCGTCGGGCTGATGGCGACCACCGGGATGGTGCGCTCGGTGCTGGCGACGTAGTCGTCGAAGTCCGGCCAGACCTCGGTCAGGGCCGGCCACACCCGCGCGTGCCGGTCCTCGTCGAGCGTGTGGGCGCCGCCCTCGAGCACCTCAGAGCCGACGCGGATCGTCACCGCCGGGTCCGCGAGCAGGTTGAGATACCAGTCGGGGTGGCTGTCCGCCCCGCCCTTCGAGGCGACGATGAGGTAGTCGTCGCCGTCGCGCACATAGATCAGCGGCGTGGTGAAGGGCTCGCCGCTGCGCCGCCCCGTGGTCGTCAGCAGCAGCGTGTAGACGCCGGGCTGCCACTCGTGCCCCTCGGCGCCGTCGGTCTCGATGTAGCGCTCCACGTGCTCCTGGCCGAACAGCATCCGCGCACCTCCGTGTCGCTCGGGGCCTGCGACCATAGGCGCACACCGTGCACCTGCCGCCTGGCCCGTCGAGCACGTCGAAGGTCCCGTGCAGGATGGGACGGTGGGCACTCGCCGGGCGGGTGTCGAGGAAGCATCCTGACGCGCACCACCTCCGCCCGCCATGCGGCGAGTGGGCGAGACGAGATGAGCAGGAGGAGAGGGATGACGCGCGGTGACGAGCGGCTTGCGGGGTGGATCGCCCTGCTGACGGCGGCGCTGTTGGCGACCAGCCTCTACCTCCATGGCTCCGGCCCTCCCAGCGCGGAGCCCGACGCCGTCCTCGCCTGGTATGCGGGCAACTCGGTCATGGTGCGCCTGGGCTCCTTCGCCTGGCTGATGGCCATGCTCGGCCTGGTCGCCTTCGCGGTGCTGCTGCGGGATGCCCTGCTGAGCCTCACCGCCGATCGCTGGTGGGCCGGCGTGCTCTTCGTGCAGGGCGCGGCGGTGTTCGCCACCGTCGCCGTGATCGCCGCCGCCACCGCCTGGACCACCGCGCTGCTGGCCCGCGGGCCGGACCCGCAGGCCGACACGGTGGCCGCGATCTGGACGCTGCACCAGACGGTGCTGCGCTTCGCGACGTGGGGCCTGGTGGTGCCGCTGCTGACCGTCGGCATCACGCTGACGCGCCACTCCGTGCTCGGTCAGGTCGTCGCCTGGCTGGGCGGGATGATCGCGGTCCTGCTGTTCGTCCCGGTCATCTGGACGGTCGGCCTCGCCGGCTTCGTGCTCTGGCTCGTGCTCACCTCGATGGCCCTGCTGCGGCCCCGGCTGCCGCGCCGACGCGCCAGCCGGCGCAGGCGCAAGGAGCTGGAGGCCCAGCGCAGCGGCGCGGACCTGAACTCCGAGGGCCTCGGCGAGTGAGCGTGCCGTGCCTGCCGGCTCACCCTCGCACCCCCTCCAGCATGCGCGGATCGAGCGGCGCGTCGCCGTGGAGCACGGACACGTCGCCGGTGGTCTCGAGGACCACCGCGTGGACCTGCTCGGGTCGCAGGACGTTGGCGCCGCGCAGCCGGGACCGCAGGTCCGCCTCGGTCATCCGTGCCGTCGCGAGGTGGTCGTCGATGACCTCGCCGTCGCGCATCAGCAGCAGCGGCGTGTTGTCGACGACCCGCTCGATCGAGGTCGCGCGACGCAGCAGCGAGACCGTCACCTGGGCGAGGTAGAGCAGCGCGATGGCGAGCAGGCCGGAGGCCAGGGGCACCGAGCCCAGGGCCGTGCTGGCGATGATCGAGCCGATCGCGACCGTCATCGCGAAGTCGAAGGCCGACATCGTGGCCAGGCTGCGCAGCCCGGCCAGCCGGGTGACGGCGATCACCCAGACGTAGATGGCCACGGCCGCGACGAGCACCGTCGCGAGCTCGACCGGGGCGGCGCCCAGCGCACGCAGCAGATCGTCCATGCCTCGCTCCTCCCGACATCGGCGCGAGCGTAGAGCCGCGCCCGTCGCCTCGATCCGTGGGCATCGTGCCGGGAATCCGCGCCTCGGCCCGGCGGTCCCCGTCGCTGGTCCGGCGCTCGTCCGGCCGGGGGCGGGCCGTGCGGGCTGGGCCAGACTGCACGGGCGCGGCCCACCCGCGCCGGCCCACCGGCGCTCGACGTGCCCAGGAGGATGTCATGAGCCAGCCACCGCAGACCCAGACCCCGCCCGGGCGCGACCACCAGCTCGACCCGCTGGCCGACCACGGCGAGCACAGCTATCGCGGGTCGGGGCGGCTCGAGGGCAAGGCCGCGGTCATCACCGGGGGCGACAGCGGCATCGGACGCGCCGTGGCGATCGCCTTCGCCCGGGAGGGCGCCGACGTGCTGCTCTCCTACCTCGAGGAGGACGACGACGCCCAGGAGACCGCGCGCTGGGTCGAGGAGGCCGGGCGCACCGCGGTGCTGGTGCCTGGTGACATCGCCGATCGCGGGCACTGCCGCACGGTGATCGACCGGGCCGTCGAGGCCTTCGGCCGCGTCGACGTGCTGGTCAACAACGCGGCCACCCAGATGGCGCGCTTCGACCCGGAGGAGATCCCCGACGACGAGTGGGAGCGCACGTTCCAGGTCAACATCAACGCGATCTTCTTCCTGACCAAGGCGGCGCTGCCCCACATGGGCGAGGGGTCCTCGATCATCAACGTGACCTCCATCCAGGAGGACCAGCCCTCACCGTTCCTGCTGCCCTACTCGGCGACCAAGGCGGGGATCCACACGATGACCGGCAACCTCGCCCAGATGCTGGGAGACCGCGGGATCCGGGTCAACAGCGTGGCGCCCGGGCCGATCTGGACGCCGCTGATCCCCGCGACCATGAAGCCGGAGATGGTCGAGGGCTTCGGCGACGACACGCCGCTGGGCCGCCCGGGCCAGCCGGTCGAGGTCGCGCCCGCCTTCGTCTACCTCGCCTCGGACGAGGCCAGCTACGTCTCCGGGGCCAACATCGCGGTCACGGGCGGCAAGCCCATCATCTAGCGACGAGCGGCGCCCAGCAGCGACCCACCCGGACGGCCCCGGGGCTCCGAACGCTCTCCACATCCGACGAGGAGGGAGAGCGTGGGTTCCCAGACCGCTCAGCGGTCGCTGACGGCGCGCCAGCGACGCCGCGTGACCGCGAAGGTGCTGTTCCTGCTCGCAGGGACGGTGGCCTTCCTGCTGTCGGTCTCGCTGTGGTTCCTCGTCGAGGACCGCGAGACCGCGATCTACGTCGGCCTGTGGGTGCCGTCGCTGTTCTCCCTCGGCGCGCTGGTCGTCGCACACGAGGGCGAGCGATGAGCGCCGGGGCGCTGTTCGCCATCGGCAGCGTGGTGTTCTTCCTCGGCGGCTTCGGGGTCGTGCTCGTCGGCCTGGAGCTGTTCGGGGCCTGGAGCCTGCGGGAGAAGCAGCCCGACGAGGACCAGTACCTCGACGACGAGACCACCATGCAGGCCATCCGGCATCCCTTCGCAGGTCGTCGCCGGGTGGCCGCGAGACGCGGCCCGCGAACCTGACCACCCGCCCGCCCCCGGGGACCGCGAGAGCGCGGCTCGCAGGCGGGCGGCGAGCCGCGGCGCCCCCCTGGCGGCGACGTACGGGGGGCCGCGCCGCCAGGGGAGCGGCGCGGACTGTAGGCCAGCGACGTGGGAAAACGACACACCCCTGAGGCCTAGCCCCCCACCCCACCGCGATGTACGGTCGGTGCCGAGGGGGATGGAGACGCTGGTGGTCGTCAGCCGCCCGGCTGACCGCCCCAGTCGGTCCTCCCGCGGGGGTGTCGATGGGGGACGAGGAGCGCGACGACGATCGTCCGGGCGTGGTCCTCGACGGTCGCTACGAGCTGCGCGAGCGCCTCTCGTTGGACGAGCTCACGTCCGCCTGGCTGGCCCACGACCGCGTGCTCGACCGCCGTGCGGTGGTGCGGCTGCTGCACCGGCCGCTGCTGGGCGCGCCGCAGGCTGCCGACCGGTTCCGTCGCGAGGCGATCGCGGCCGCCGCGATCGACCACGCGCACGTCGCCTGCCAGTACGCCGTGGAGCTGCGCGAGGAGCTCGCCTTCACCGTCAGCGAGTACGTCGACGGTCCCAGCCTGGCGCAGCTGCTCGAGCGCCACGGCACCCTCGGCCCGGAGGCCGCCGGCGCGATCGCCTACCAGGTCGCTGCGGGCCTGGCCGCGATCCATGCTCAGGGGATCGTGCACCGCGCCATCGGCCCCAGCTCGCTGCGGCTCGGCGCCCACGGCCGGGTGCGCATCGTGGACTACCGGCGGGCCAGCCTGCCGCAGGTGGGCCTGCGGGGCGCGCGAGAGCTCGACCTCTTCGAGGACGCGACCGTCCACGCCCCCGAGGTGATCCAGGACGACCAGGCCACCATGGCCAGCGACGTCTTCGCGCTGGGCCGCACGGTCCACCTCGCCTGGCGCGGCGCGGGCAGGACCGGATCGGGCCCGCCCACCGGCCACTGGGGCCAGCTGCGCTGGCTGCTGGGACAGTCGGCACAGGAGGCCCGACGCCGGGAGCTCGAGCGGCTCGTCCTCGAGGCGGCCCATCCGGACCCGGCGCGGCGACCCTCCGCCGCGGCCATCGTCGAGCGGCTCGAGCCCACCTGCGGGATGCACAGCGCACGCGTGCTCGAGCCGCTGGCCGTCAGCTGGGGCGGGCGGCCGGGCACCGAGGAGCGGGAAGGCCAGCCGCGTCGATCGCGTTCCACGTAGGCGGGGACCGACACCGGGCCCCGGCGCGCGATCCCAGGAGGCCCAGCGTGGCTCACGTCCGGCTCACGATCGAGGACGACGACCGTCGCACCCGTCGGGTGGTGGAGACGGTCCTGGACCTCGTGCCCACGACCGAGGTGCGCGATGCCCGCGAGGACGACGACGCCGCCGAGTTCCTCGACCGGCTGGTGTGCTGCGGCCGCGTCACGCCGGTCCTCGAGGTGGGCGGGCTGCTGCTGACCGCGCCGACGCCAGCGGAGGCGGTGCTGACCCTGCGCCGCGCCGCCCCGGAGCTGGTCGCCTGAGCGTGGTCGCCGAGCGGCCCCGACCGCCGTGTGGCTCGGCGCATGCGGCGCCCCGTGGGGGCTAGCTCAGGCCGAGGTCGTAGGCGGCGTCGAGCTCGGCGGTCGAGTAGGTGCGGAAGGCGACCAGCGTCTCCGAGGCGGTCACGCCCGGCACCCGGTCGACGACCCCGGGCACGAGGGACTCCACGTCCTCGAGGGAGGGCAGGCGCAGGATCGCGATGATGTCGTAGCGGCCCGCCACCGAGTACACGGCCTGCACGCCGTCGGTCTCCGAGATCGCCTGCGCCACCGCTCGGATGCGGTCGAGCTCGGCGTTGATCAGGACGATGACGGTGACCACGTGCCACTCCCTGGTCGCTGCCCGGCACGCTAGCAGCGACCGTGGGCCGACTCGCCGGCGCCCAGCAGGGCGGTGTCAGCGCTGGGAGGAGGAGATCAGCACCTTCTTGAGGGTCTCGAACTCCTCGAGGCAGCGGCCCGAGCCGATCGCCACCGACGACAGCGGGTTCTCGGTGATGTGGATCGGCATCCCGGTCTCGTGCTTCAGGCGCTCGTCGAGGCCCTTGAGGAGGGCGCCGCCGCCGGTGAGCACGATGCCCTTGTCCATGATGTCGGCGGCGAGCTCCGGCGGGGCCTTGTCCAGGGTGTTCTTGACCGCGTCGATCGTGGAGTTGACCGGCTCCTCGATCGCCTTGCGGATCTCCTCGGCCGACACCACGATCGTCTTGGGCAGGCCGGAGACCAGATCGCGGCCGCGGATCTCGGCGTGGGGCTCGTCGGGCAGCGGGAACGCCGAGCCGATCGCCATCTTGATCTCCTCGGCGGTGCGCTCGCCCAGCGTGAGCGAGTACTCCTTCTTGATGTAGGAGATGATCGCGTCGTCGAGCTCGTCGCCGCCGGTGCGGATCGACTGCGAGGTGACGATCCCGCCCAGGGAGAGCAGCGCGACCTCGGTGGTGCCGCCGCCGATGTCGACGACCATGTTGCCGGCGGGCTCGTGCACCGCCAGGCCCGAGCCGATCGCGGCCGCCAGCGGCTCCTCGATGATGAACGCCGCCCGGGCGCCGGCCTGGATGGTGGCCTCCTCGACCGCGCGCTGCTCGACGCTGGTGATGCCGCTGGGCACGCACACCACCACGCGTGGCTTGGTGAGGAACCGGCGCTTGTGCACCGCCTGGATGAAGTAGCGCAGCATCTTCTCGGTGACGTCGAAGTCGGCGATGACGCCGTCCTTCAACGGGCGCGTGGCGACGATGTGGCCCGGGGTGCGCCCGATCATGCGCTTGGCCTCGGACCCCACGGCCAGGATGGCGCCGGTCTTGGTGTTGATCGCCACGACGGAGGGCTCGTCGAGCACGATGCCGCGACCCCGGACGTACACCAGGGTGTTGGCGGTGCCGAGGTCGACGGCCATGTCGCGGCCGAGGAACTGGAAGCTGCTGCCGATGTTGCTCGCCAACGTGAGAACCTACGGTCGGAGGAAGCGTGGAGGGGGTGATGCGTCGAGCGGGGCACAGGCGCGCACCCTCACGTCAACGACGCCGTCGGGCCAGGGGAGTCGAGGCAGGGGCGAGGACGCGCGGGCGATGGCCGACGTCCAGCCCGTCGGTCGGGGCCGAGGCTATCGCCGGTGGGTTCGGGCGGCCCGTGCCGTGCGGTATCCGCGGCGCCGCGGCCCGATGGGCACGGCACGGCTCCCGGGCGCTGACGGCTCGTGGGCGGTGATGGCTCGTGGGCGGTGACGGCTCGTGGGCGACGCGGGTGAGCCGGGCGAGGGCCGTGTGCCGAGTAAAGTAGTTGTATGCCGCAACCATATGCTTCGGTGGTGGTGCGCGCCCCCCGGGGCCGCGCCGCCCGTCCCCGGCCCCTCCCGCTGCGACTGGCTCGATGATGCACGGCGACGACGAGGACGCTCCCGATCCCTCGGCTGACCGCCCCCGGATCAACCCGTGGGTGATCATGGGCGTGATCCTGGCAGGCACCTACCTGCCGGTGGTCAGCATGACCGTGCTGGGCGTGGCCCTGCCCGACATCGCCCGCGACCTGGGTGCGACCGCCAGGCTGAGCACCGAATGGGTGGTCACGATCTACGTCGCCGCGGTGGCGGTGATCCTGCCGGCGGTCGGCTGGCTGGGGGACCGCTTCGGCCGTCGTCCCACCTATCTCGCCGCCCTGGCGTCCTTCGGCGTCGGCTCGGTCGTCTGCGTGCTCGCGCCGACCTTCAACCTCCTGGTCGCCGGCCGGGTGCTGCAGGGGCTGGGCGGCGGGGTGCTGCAGCCGATCGCCATGGCCACGATCTACGAGCTCTTCCCGGTCGACAAGCGCGGCACCGCGCTCGGGATGTGGGGCGTGGCCGTGATGGCCGCACCCGCGGTGGGGCCGCCGGTGGGCGGCTGGGTGGTGACCACCTGGGGGTGGCGCTGGATCTTCGTGGCCATGGTCGCGCTGGCGCTGATCGCGCTGGCGCTGGCCTGGTGGCTCTTCCACGAGACCGCCGCGAGGGAGCGCCGTCCCCTGGACGCCATCGGCTGGGCGCTGGCGGGCATCGGCGTGGTGACGCTGGTGATCGTCTCCCGGCAGGCGACCGAGTGGGGCTTCGGCTCGCCGCTGACGCTGGGCGCGGTCGCGCTCGCGGTGGGCACGATCGGGCTGATGGTCTGGCGCTCGAGCCGGATGCCCCACCCCATCCTCGACCTCAGCATGTTCCGTGTGCCGGTCTTCAGCATCACGATGCTGGTGATCTGGCTGATGACCATGGCCCAGTTCGCGCGGCTGAACTATCTCCCGGTCGAGCTCCAGGTCGTGCGCGGCATCGAGGCGCAGGAGGTCGGCCTGCTGCTGATGCCCGGCGCGATCGGGGTCGCGATCACGATGCCGATCGGCGGGCGGCTCGCCGACCGGATCGGCCCGCGTCTGCCGGTGACCCTCGGGGTCGCGATCGTCACCGTGACCACCTTCGGGCTGGCCAACCTCACGCCCACGACGTCCTATCCCATGATCGTGGGCCTCCTGCTGGCCCAGGGCATCGCCATGGGGCTGGCGATGATGCCCACCACGATCGGCGCGATGAACGCGCTGCCCGGGCGCTACGTCGCCCAGGCCAGCTCGGTGATCGCGTTGAACCGGCAGCTGGCCGGCGCGGTGGGCACCGCGATCCTGGGCGCGGTGCTGGTCTTCCAGCTGGGCGCGATCGCGCCGGAGGGCGTGACGGGCGCCGCGGACATCCAGGCGGCGCAGGACGGCTACAACCGCATGTTCCTGCTCGCCGCCATCGTGATGGCGCTGACCACGGTGTTCGCGTTCTTCCTGCCCGGCAAGGAGCGCACCCGCGAGTTCCAGCGCGAGCGGGCCCTGGAGGCGGAGGCGGTCGAGCGCTCGCCGTGAGCCCGGCCGCGGGGGCTATCCTGGCCGCATGCCGATCTACGAGTACCGCTGCCGGGCCTGTGGCCACACCACCGAGGAGCTGCGCTCCCTGGCGCAGGCCGACGACCCGGTGACCTGTGCGTGCGGCGTCGGGGACACCGTGCGGCTGCCGTCGCTCGTCGCCCGCCGCGCCGAGGTCACCGACGCGCTGCCCATGGCCACCGGCGGTGGGGGCGGCGCGGGTGGCTGCTGTGGCGGGGGCTGCTGCAGCTAGGCGCCTCGACCGGCCCGGGCGGGGCTGACCGCGCCCGGTGGTGCTCACTCGGCGGTGTGCCGGCCCTCCGGGTCCCAGGCGTGCTCGATCTGGTGGGCGGTCGCCTCGGCCAGCGCACGACCCGCGAAGCGGTCGACGAGGTGCAGCCCCACGTC
>SKLC01000004.1 GCA_007123425.1 Nitriliruptoraceae bacterium | reverse complement strand
GCCGCGGCCCGGGACGCGGCCAGGGGCGGACCCGAGCTGGTGGTGGGTGGCCCCTGGCCGCCCTACACCTTCGCCTAGCGGGAGGTCGGTGGTGCAGGAGGACGCCCGCACGGAGGTCGACGGCCTGGCCGGCTTCGACCTGAGCGCGCAGCTCGACGGCCTGCTCGAGCAGGGCCGCGACGGCGACGTCGACCCCGAGGACGTGCAGCGGGGCCTGGCCTCCCTGGTGCTCGCGCTGGTCGAGGTGCTGCGCGAGCTCATGGAGCGCCAGGCGCTGCGGCGCATGGACGCCGGCACGCTCGACGACGACGAGATCGAGCGGCTCGGGCGCACCTTCCTCGCCCTGCGCGACCGGATGGACGAGCTGAAGGACGCGTTCGGGCTCACCGACGAGGACCTCAACCTCGACCTCGGGCCCCTGGGGCGCCTGCGCTGATCCCCGCGGGCACGCTCAGCCGGCGGTGCCCGCCTTCTGTGTGAAGCGGGCGCGGTCCACCAGCACGCGGCGATGCCGGATCCTGGCCACCGCCTCACCGCCCTCGTCGACCAGCACGCTGAACTCCAGCCGCCGGCCGTGATGGCCGATCAGCGTCGCCTGCGCGCGCACGCAGCTGCCGACGGGGCTGGCCTTGAGGTGCTCGATCTCCGCGAAGGTGCCCACCGAGGTCTCGCCCTCGGGCAGGTCGTCGGCGATGGCGTCGACGCAGGCGCCCTCGGCCAGGGCGAGCAGCGCGGGGGTGCCCAGCACCGCCACGTCGCCCGAGCCCAGCGCCAGCGCGGTGTGCTCCTCGCCGACCTCCAGGGTGCGGGACAGCTTCAGGCCGGGGTCGCACTTGCCCATGGTCGCCACCTCGCTGCGAACAAGACGTGCCGGGAAGGGGGCAAGCCTCCAGTCTATCCCGGGCGGGCGCGTCGTCCCGCCAGGCCGGCCGCCGTGGCGCCCCCGGGAGCCTTGTCCGAACGGTCACCGTCGAACGGTGGGGCCGGCGGGGCCGGGTGGTCGTCGGGCGCGGCCACGGTGGCCGTGCGGACACCCCCGGGATCTGGTCAGAGCGTGACCGCGCGCCCACAGTCGTGGCGACGCGCTGCCCGACCGGCGGCGGATCGGAGCCGAGGTCCGGCTCCGAGAGCGATCTCCCAGGAGGGATCCGATGAGTGCCGACCAACCCCCACCCCGTGAGCCGCGCGAGCCCGCGCCCCGCGAGCGCGAGGTGATCGTCACCGACGGCGGCGGCGGCGCCGGGACCGCGATCGCCGTGATCATCGGCGTGGTCGTGCTGGTCGTGCTGCTGCTGTTCCTGTTCGGCGGCGGCTGGTTCGGGGGCGGCGACGACGCCGACATCGAGCCCGACATCGACATCGAGGCGCCCGACGCCCCGGAGGGCGACGAGGGCGACGACATCGACCTCGACGTCGACGCCGGCAACGGCGATGGTGACGGCATGGACGGTGAGGACCTCGACCCCACCGATGAGGACGGCACCGAGTAGGTCCGCGGCACCTCCGCGCCCCGTGTGACGGGCGCCTGCCCGTCCGCTGTGTGGTGAGCGAGCGACCGGGCCGGTGGCATGGTTCCCGCAACGGGGGCACGCCACCGGCCTGCTCGCGTGCCGAGGCGCCGTTTCGCGCGCGAGGCAGGTGGGGTGGCACCCTTCGCGGGTGGCGGGCCGGCCTGACCGGGCCAGCCGTCGCGTGGCTCGCTGCCGCCGACCTCGCGCTCGCCCCTCGTCGTTGTTCCAGGAGACGCCTGCGTGGACGCCCCTGCCGCCGTGCTCGGCCTCGTGCTCGCCATGACCGCCGTGGGCGGGTCGGCGGTGCTGTGGCCCGCCCCCACGTGGGGGCGCGTCCGTCACGGCTACGAGATCCTCACGGGCGCGACGATCGCGCTGATCGGCTGGGGGGCCTGGGGCGCCCTGCGCGCCCCGCTGGCCGGCCTGGAGGACACCGACCTCGCGGGCGACGCGAGCCTGGTGTCCACGCTGCTGCTGGTGCTCACGGTCGCCACCGCCGCCGCCTGCCTGGCCCTGGCGGTGCGCCTGCCGAGCATCATCGCGCGGGTGCTGGGCATCGTGGCGATGCTGGCGGGCCTGGCCAGCTTCGTGCCCCTGGCCGCGATCCGGGCCGCGCGCGACGGCGCCGGGGGGCTGCCCCAGGGCGTCACGGAGCTGGTGCTCGGATCGGCGCTGATGGGCGCCATCTGGGTCGGGATGATCCTGGGCCACTGGTACCTGGTCGAGCGCCGCCTCTCGAACCGCTACATGGTCTGGATGGCGTGGGTGAACGTGGGCGCCGTCGTCGCGGGCCTGGGCTCGGTGCTGCTCTCGCTGCGCAACTCGGTCCCGTGCGAGGGGCTCGAGGGACCCGCCTTCGACGCCTGCATCCGCCAGTTCTCGCCGGTGCTGCGCATCGGCGACATGACCGTCATCCTCGGCGTGGGCGTGCTGGCGCTCGTCGCGCTGATCGCGGGGTTCAACGTCAAGCTCGCCCGTGAGGGCGGCCGGTCGATCCAGGCCTCGACCGGCATGTTCTACCTGGCGGTCATCCTCGCGCCCGCGGTGGAGTTCGCCGCGAAGGTCCGCTTCTTCTGACCCGGCCGTGCCTCACGCCTCGCCGGGCTCCCCGTCCGCCAGCCGGGTGGCCAGCACCAGCCCGTCATCGAGGTCGAGCAGGGTGCTGGCGAAGCCCTCGTGGTCGTCGGCCAGGGCGTCGACGAAGCGGGCCAGCGCCTCGGGGGCCTCGCCGCGGCGCAGCACCCGGCGGGCGATGAGCACGCCCCCGGGGCGCAGCAGCCGCCGGGCGTGGTCCAGCTGCTCCGGGTAGTCGGCCGCGGCCCCCTGCAGCAGCACCAGGTCGTAGCCGCCGTCGGAGAGCCGCGGCAGCACCGTCGCGGGCTCGCCGTGGATCGAGCGCACCCGGTCGGCGCCCTCGGCCTGCCCGAACGCGT
>SKLC01000368.1 GCA_007123425.1 Nitriliruptoraceae bacterium | reverse complement strand
GACGGGGGGCGCCGGAGGCGGCGGGCACGGGCTCGTCGTCGCTGCCGACGTCCAGCACGACCTCGGCTCCCGCCCGCCGCATCGCATCGACGTCCGGCTCGGCCGCCCGGCCGGTCAGCGCCTGGCGGGTCCGGGGGCCGGTCAGGTCCCATTCGGCCACCAGCCGGTCGCTGGGCAGGCCGGCGTTGCGAGCGTCGCTCATGGGTCCGTAGACGTCGTGGCGGTAGGCGACCGCGCGCGCCCCCAGCGACACCAGGTTGAACACCGCGTTGCGCCGCACCAGCGGATCGAAGGTCCAGCGCACCCGGGTCAGGCCACGGCGCAGGCACCACGCGCGCTGGTGGAGCTTCAGGGCCCGGCCCACCCCGCGGCCCGCGAGGTCGCCGGCGACCCCCGTGATGTGGGAGTGGAGGTGGACGCTGCTGCCGTCGTCGGCGAGCCCCACGAAGGCGACCGTGGCACCGACGAGTCGTTGCTGGGCGAACGCGCCCGTGACCTGACCGCCGGCGTGGGACAGGGCGATCAGCGCCTCCGGGGCCAGCATCCGACCGCCGGCCTGGTCGCGGCCCCAGATGCGGTCGAAGAGATCCGCCGCGGCGCCGAGCTCGCCCGGCTCATGCAGGTCGCGCACCTGCACGCCGGCGCTGGTCGCCGCCTCGTGGGCGAGCTCGGCGGCCTCGGTCGCCGCCTGCTCGAGGGCCGAATGCTCCACCACCGCCTCCGTCGCTCGTGCCGCGGGTGGCCACGGTAGCCCCCGCCGGGAGCGTGCCGGGTGGGCGCGGGTGGTCGGCTACGGTCCGCGGCGCCGTGGCCGGTGGGCGGGCACGACCGAGGTCTCGGAGGGGAGCCGATGGGATCGCCGCGGGTGACGTGGTCGCTGCTGGTGGCCGCCTGTCTCGTGCTGCTGGCGGCGTGCGACGGCGACGACGGCGAGGTGGTCGTCGAGATGGGCGACAACTGGTTCGAGCCCGAGGAGCTCACCGTCGAGGCCGGGCAGCCGATCACCTTCGACAACATCGGCCAGGTGCCCCACAACGCCATCGACGTCGACGGCGCCTGGGGCACCGACGAGGTGATCGAGGCCGGCGAGTCGCAGACGATCACCATCGACGAGCCCGGGACCTACACCTACCTGTGCACCTTCCACGCGCCCGCCGACGCCTCCGCCGGGATGGTGGGCACGCTGACCGTCGTGGAGGAGGGCGAGGCCGACCAGCCCGACGCCGGTGCCGCCGACGACCGCGTCGAGGAGGTCGATCCGGTCGAGCCCACCGGGGTGACCCGCGCCGTGCCCGAGGACTATCCCACGATCCAGTCCGCCGTGGACGCGGCCGATCCGGGCGACCTCGTGCTCGTCGAGCCGGGGACCTACCGCGAGCAGGTCGACGTCGCCACCGAGCAGCTGGTCATCCGCGGCACCGACCGCAACGAGGTCGTCCTCGACGGCGAGGGCGAGCGCGAGATGGGCATCATCGTCACCGCCGACGGGGTGGCGATCGAGAACATGACGGTGCGCGACGTCACCACCAACGGCTTCTACTGGACCGGGGTGACCGGCTTCCGGGGCTCCTACCTCACCGCGGTCAACGCCGGGACCTACGGGATCTACGGCTTCGACTCCACCGACGGGGTGTTCGAGCACTCGTATGCGTCCGGCTCGGCCGACGCCGGCTTCTACATCGGCCAGTGCGCCGACTGCCGCACCATCCTCAACGACGTCACCGCCGAGCACAACGCGCTGGGCTTCTCCGGCACGAACGCGAGCAACTCGCTCTACCTCGTGAACTCGGTGTGGCGGCACAACGGCGCCGGCATCGTGCCCAACACGCTCGACAGCCAGCGCTACCCGCCCTCGCGCGGCACGGTCATCGCGGGCAACCTCGTCGAGGCCAACGACAACCTCGATGCACCGGTGCTGTCGGGGACCTGGCCGGCCTTCGGCACCGGCATCCTGCTGGCCGGCGGCGTGGACCACGAGGTGCGCGACAACGTGGTGCGCGACCACCCGGCCAACGGCATCGCCGCGACGCCCAACCTCTCGCAGAACTTCTGGCAGGCCGGGGGCAACGTCATCCGTGGCAACGTGGTGACCGGCTCGGGCCAGGCCGACCTCGTGGCCGCCGCGCCCAGCGCCCGCGGGGGCGACTGCTTCGCCGACAACGACATCGGGCGCAGCCTGCCGCGTGCCCTGACCCGGGCCCGCCCGTGCGAGGGCACGGCCGTGCCCAGCGTCGGCAGCTACCGCCAGACGCTGCTGCTGGTCGGGCATCTCGCCCAGTTCCCCGGGGAGCGCCGCGCCCAGACGATGGAGCAGCCCCCGCCCGAGCCCGGGGAGCACGAGCAGCTGCCCGACGGTGCGGACGCGGCCGTGGTGCCCGCGGTCGACGTCTTCGACACCTACGAGGGCGTCGACCTCGACGCCGTCGCGCGCCCGGATGTCACGACCGGCGAGGCCGGGCAGCGCGAGCTGCTGGTGGCCGGCTTCCCGGTGGCCCAGATGGGCGGCTGGCAGTGGTACTTCGGCGTGGCGGGGTGGCTGCTGCCCGCCGTCGCGCTGCTGGGGCTGGCCGCGACCGCGGTCGTCGATCTCGTGCGCCGCGAGGATCTGGCAGGCACCCGTCGTGGGAGCTGGCTGGCGGTCGTGGTCGTGCCGGCGGTGGTGATGCTGGTCACCTGGTGGCCCGCGGCGGTGGTGGTCTCGCTGGTCGCCTCCCTCGCCTACCTGCTGGGTGGCGGGCCGACCCTGCCGCGCGGGCGCCGGTGGCTGGCCGTGGGTGGCGCGCTGGGCACGGTGCTCGTGCTCACGCCCGTGCTGGTGGGCGCGGGCGCCCTCGTGGCCGGCCTGCTGTGAGGTCGCGATGACCGACGCCGAGGACGCGGCAGATCGCCCGGTGGCGGGTGAGGCCACCGGGGATCCGACGCGCGATGGCGAGCCCGGGGCCCCGGCAG
>SKLC01000351.1 GCA_007123425.1 Nitriliruptoraceae bacterium | reverse complement strand
CCCCAGTAGCTGCCGCCGGCCACGTCCGGCGCCGTCGCGGCGAACAGCTGGGGCAGCACCCCCGCCTGGGGTGGCTGGGCCGCCACGTGGGTGCCGAGCCCGCCGGCGAGGCTCAGCAGCGATCCCGTGAGCCCGCCCCCGAGCCGTGGCCCGCTGCGGTGCAGTGAGGTGCGTGTGTAGCCGGGATGGGCAGCGACCACGCGGGTGTCGTCCCCTGCGGCATCGAGGCGGCGCTGCAGCTCGAGGACGTAGAGCAGGTTCGCGAGCTTCGACGCCCCGTAGGCCGACCACCGGCGGTAGCGGCGGTGGCGCCAGTGCAGATCGTCGGGATCGAGCCGTGCCCGGCGGTGTGCCAGCGACGAGACCACGACGATCCGAGCCGCTGGCGTGGCCTGGACCAGGCCGAGCAGGTCCGCGATCAGCGCCTGGTGACCGAGGTGGTTGACGCCCATCTGCCACTCGAAGCCGGTCGCCGTGCGCCGCAACGGCGTGGCCATGACGCCGGCGTTGGCGATCAGCAGGTCCAGCCGGGGGTGGTCGGCGCGCACCCGTTCGGCCGCCCGCGCCACATGGTCGAGGTCGGCGAGGTCGAGCGGCACCCATTCCACCTGGGCGTCGGGGACCTGCCGGCGGATGCGAAGGATGGCATCGATGGTGCGCTCCTCGTCCCGCGTGGCCAGCAGGACGTGCGCGCCCCGCCCCGCCAGGACGCGTGCCGTGAGCTCGCCCAGCCCCGAGCTCCCGCCCGTCACCAGCGCGACGCGCCCCGACTGGTCGGGGATCTCACCCGTGGACCAGGCCATCGTGCCTCCGGGTCAGGCCTCGAGGACCTCGAAGCGGATCCCGGCCGCCTCGAGGCGGGCGCGGTAGGGCTTGCCGAGCGCGACGGCCGGGGTCAGCACGCCGGCCCTCGGGTCGGCAGGGCCCTCCTCGGCGAGGGTCAGGGCCGCCTCGGCGAGCATCGAGGCGGTCTCCTCGTACCCGGGGTCGCCGCCCGAGACGCGGGTGGTCAGCCGGTGGTCTCCCGCGCGGGCCAGGAAGGTCACCGCGAACCGGCTGGCGGCGCGCTGCTGTTCCGAGGGCCCTTCGCCGGGGCTCGGCAGGACCCGGCGAAGCAGCGCCCGGGTGGGGGAGAGGGAGGCCAGGCCGGCGAAGGCGGCCACCCCGGCCACGCCGGCGCCGACCATCCAGGGGGAGCGGACCCGGGCGTAGTGGCCGTAGGCGAAGTCGGTGCCGTAGCGGTCGAGCAGCTCCGCGCTTCGCAGCACCACCGCGGCGTCGATCGTGGGCAGGGGCACCCCATAGGCCCCCAGCTCCTCGACCCGGTGGATCCGTGCGGGCAGCGGCGCCACGCGACGGCCGTCGACCTCCCGTGCCTGGGGCAGCAGCCGCGCGGCGCCACGGTCGGCGATGGCCTCCAGCGCCGAGGTGGCGGTACCGCCGCTGGCGCGAGTCACGGCGCTGACGTAGCCCCGGATGCGCACGGGCTCGTCCTCGGGCAGCTGCTCGACGGTCCAGCGCACGCCGAGGTCGTGCGGCACGGAGTCGAAGCCGCAGCACGAGACGATCCGGGCGCCGGTGCGCGCCGCCTCGCCGTGGTAGCGGGCGCGCATCAGCTCCACGAACGCCGGCTCCCCGGTGATGTCGGCGTAGTGGGTGCCCTGGCGGGCGCAGGCCTGGACCACGAGCTCGCCGTGACGGGCGAAGGGCCCCACCGTGGTCGCCAGCACACGCGTGCGTGCGGTGAGGTCGAGCAGGCCGAGCAGGTCGTGGACGTCGACGACCTCGACGCCGACCTCGCCCGGGAGCCGCTCCTGGATGGCTCGCAGCCTCCCGGGGTCGCGGCCCGCGATGGCCCAGCGCAGCCCGGAGCCCTCGAGTCGGGCCGCCAGCCGCTGGGCGGTGAGCTGCCCGGTGAAGCCGGTGGCGCCGAGCAGCACCAGGTCGAGCTCGCGGTCGGGCTGGGGCTCGCTCACGGGGCGTGCTCCTGGAGTCGGGGACCGGGCGCGACGGTAGCCACGACGGGCGAGGCGGGGCACACCGCGGGCACCGCCCGGCGATCGTCGCCCGGCGCGGCCGAGGCGGTAGCGTGCCGGGCAGCTGCCGGCCTGCGAGGAAGCCCTGAACCCCGTCTACCCCTCGGTCATCGGCCTGTGCCTGGCCACGTTCCGGGCGCTGGGCTGGAAGGTGCGCGTTCGTGGCGTCGAGCACGTCCCGGCCGACGGGCCGGGGGTCGTGGCCACCAACCACGTGAGCTATCTCGACTTCATCTTCGCCGGCTACGGGGTGCGTGAGCAGCAGCGGCGACGGCTGCGGTTCGTGGCCAAGCGCGAGATCTTCGACCATGCGGTCGCCGGACCGCTGATGCGTGCCATGCGCCACATCCCCGTCGAGCGCGGTGGTGACACCCAGCGCATGATGGACGAGGTCCGTGCGGCGCTCGACGAGGGCGATCTCGTGGGGATGTTCCCCGAAGGCACCATCAGTCGCTCGTTCGTGCCGCTGCGCGGTCGTCCCGGTGCGGCGCGCATGGCCATGGAGGCCGGGGTCCCGCTGATCCCCGGTGCCGTCTGGGGCAGCCAACGGATCCTGACCAAGGGCGGCTCCTTCAACGCCACCCGGGGCGCCGTGATCACCGTGACGTTCGGTCCCCCGGTTCCCTACGAGCCCGACGAGGACCCGGCGGAGGTCTCCGACCGGCTGATGACCGCGATCGGCGAGCTGGTCGACGAGGCACAGCGCACCTACCCACAGGCGCCGGCGGGCCCGGACGACGAGTGGTGGCTACCCGCTCACCTCGGTGGCAGCGCGCCCACACCCGAGGAGGCCGAGCGCCGGGCACGCGAGGAGGCCGCCCGACGCCGGGAGCGCTTCGAGCGGGGCTCGGGGCAGTGACCCGGTCGGGGCGGCGCCGCAGCCGGGCAGCCGGTCCCCACTCGGGCCGACCTTGGATG
>SKLC01000333.1 GCA_007123425.1 Nitriliruptoraceae bacterium | reverse complement strand
GCCGTAGTCCTGGTTGCGCTTGGCGTGGAAGGTGCCCTGGGAGCCGATGCCCTGGACGACCACCTTCGTGCTCTCGTCGATGAAGATGCTCACGGGGGTCCTCGATGTCGTGCGTGGCGGGTCGTGCGTGTCGGGCGTCTCGCCTTCGGTGGCGCGCGCCCGGATGACGCGACGGGCGTCGCCCGGGCGGCCGGCGAGGCGGCTAGGCGGACGCGAGCCGGACGGCCTCGGCGGCGGCCTGCTGCATCGTCGCGGCGGGGATCACGTTGGGGTGATCGGCCTCCTCGAGGATCCGGCGGCCCTCGTCGGCGTTGGTGCCGTCGAGGCGCACGACCAGCTTCTGCTCGAAGTCGCCCAGGCGCTTGGTGGCCTCGATCACGCCGTTGGCGACCTCTTCGCCGCGGGTGATGCCACCGAAGATGTTGATGAAGACGCTCTTGACCTTCTCGTCGGAGAGCACGAGGTCGAGCGAGGCCGCCATCTCATCGGCCGAGGCGCCACCGCCGACGTCGAGGAAGTTCGCGGCGTGCCCGCCGTTCTGGGCCACCACGTCGAGCGTGGCCATGACCAGGCCGGCGCCGTTGCCGAGCACCCCGACGCTGCCGTCGAGCTTGACGTACTGGATGCCCTCCGCCTGCGCGCGGGCCTCCAGCGGCTCGATGGCCTCCAGGCCCTCGATCGTCCACTCCTGGTAGCCGTCGTGGCGGAAGGCGGCGCTGCCGTCCAGGGTCACCTTCGAGTCGAGCGCGATCACGCGGCCGTCGTCGGTCTTGATCAGCGGGTTGATCTCGGCCAGCGTGGCGTCCTCCTCGCGGAACGCGACGAACAGGCGCACCAGCAGGTCGGCCGCCTTCTCGCGGGCGTCCTCGGGGAGGTTGGCGCGGGTGACGATGTCCAGGGCCGTCTCGCGCGGCAGGCCGTCGGTGACCTCGGAGGGCAGCAGCGAGTGCTTGATCACCGCGTCCGGGTTGGTGCGGTTGACCTCCTCGATGTCGACCCCGCCCTCGGCGGAGCAGATCACGAGGTAGCCCTTGGCCACGCGGTCGTGCATCACCGACAGGTAGTACTCCTCGGCGATGTCGCTGGCAGGCTCGACGTAGACGATGTTGACCACGTGGCCCTTGATGTCCAGGCCGAGGATGGACTCGGCGTGCTCGCGGGCCTCGTCGACCGTGGAGGCGAGCTTCACGCCCCCGGCCTTGCCGCGCCCGCCGGTCTTGACCTGCGCCTTGACCACGACCGCGCTCGCGCCGTCACCGAGCAGGCGCTCGGCGGCCTCCACGATCTCGTCGACCGTGCGGCACACGGCCCCCGGTGGCGGCACCGGGACCCCGTGTCGGCCGAACAGCTGCTTTCCCTGGAACTCGACGAGGTCCATGGTGTGACGTCCGTTTCGTCGTGGTCGATGCGTGGGCCGGTCGGGTCCGAGCCGGCACGGGCCGAGCCCGGGGCAGCCCGCCGCTGCGGCGACGTGGGCGCTGCCTCAGGCGCGCGCGGGCACGTGCTGGGCCACCCAGTCGGTGATGGTCTTCATGGGGGTGCCAGGGGTGAAGATCTCGGCGACCCCCTGCTCCTTGAGCCTGGGGATGTCCTCCTCGGGGATGATCCCCCCGCCGAAGACGACGATGTCGTCGGCGCCCTCCTCGGCCAGCAGCCGAGCCACCTTCGGGAACAGGGTCATGTGGGCTCCCGAGTGCACGGACAGCCCGATGGCCTGCGCGTCCTCCTGGAGCGCGGCGGTCACGATCTGCTCCGGGGTCTGGTGCAGCCCGGTGTAGATGACCTCCATGCCGGCGTCTCGCAGGGCACGGGCGACGACCTTCGCTCCTCGGTCGTGACCGTCCAGGCCGGGCTTGGCCACGACGACGCGGATCGCCACGGGGTACTCCTCGACTACCGGGTGCGGTCGGTGGTCCCCGACGCTGCGCGTGACGCGGGCCGGAGGCCGGGACAACCATGTCGTCCGTGGGCCGAGGATAGTCGGCGGCTGGTCTCATCTGCCAGATGAGCCCGCCCGCGCGAGGGAGCGCCTCTCGCCGCGGGTACCGTTCCGCGCCGTGAGCGAACCCGACCGCCCCGAGTTCGGCCCGTCCGGCTACCTGCCGCCGCGGGCCGCCTCGCGTGCCCGCAAGATCGTGCTGCGGGCACCGCTGGGGCTGCAGTGGGTCGTGGGGTCGCTCGTGGTGGGGGCCCTGGTGGTGGCGGCCGGCCTGCTGTGGCTGCTCGGCGACGATGCGCCGCAGGAGCCGTGGGTCGCCGTCGGCGAGGTCGCCGACCTCGACGTGACCGCGCAGCCGCCCGACCTCGAGGTGCTGCTGGTCGCCAATGGCCGCGTCCGCGCCTTCGGGGACGCCCCCGAGCGGGGCGTGGCCTACTGCGAGGCATCGCGGCGCCTGGAGTCCCCGGACGGCGAGGTGTGGTCCCTGACCGGCCGGGGCCTGGGCGGGGTCGCGTCGCTGCGGGAGCATCCCGTCCAGATCCACGACGGGACGATCTACGTCGACCCCACCCACACCTTCGACGCTCCCTCGCCCTCCTCCGAGGCGGTCGAGCCCGGCTGCGCGGACTGACACGAACGCGTCAGTCCGGCCCGGGCCCTTCGACCCTTCGCGGCCCGGCCTGAGGCCCCCTGCGCACAGGGCCCTGCAGCGGTGCCAGGTCAGGCCGCCGTGCCCTGCGTCGCGTCCCCTCGGACCGTCGATCCCCTGGTTGGGAGGCGCGAGGTGACTAGCCCGCACACCTCCCCTCGGCGCCACCGGCGACGAGCAAGGACGCAACCAGGGGATGGATCATGCGGGACGAGCCGCAGCACTCGACCACGACCGTGCGCGCCAGGGTGGTCGCCGCCCTCGGCGCGCTGACGCTCCTCGGTGGGGTCGGCGTCGCCGTCGACGGCGGGCTCGATGCCGGGCCACAGGTGACCGTGGCCGGCGACGCCACGACCGCGCCCGCGCCGG
>SKLC01000050.1 GCA_007123425.1 Nitriliruptoraceae bacterium | reverse complement strand
CGGGTGCCGGGGGCAGCGCCCCCAGTGCCAGCGGCACGAGCTCGCCGGCCCGCTCGACGCTCACGCCCGCGACCTCGAAGCCCAGCGCCCGCAGGGTGTCCACCACCGTGCGGGCGGCGTCCTCGAGGTCCCGGCTCGACAGGTCAGCCACCGCGTCCAGCAGCTCCGCGCGCCGCTCCGCCGCGCGCTGCCCCGCGAGCTGCTCGCGTCGGACGCCGAGCATCGAGGTCGCGAGCACGCCGATGAGCCAGACCACGAACGACAGCAGCAGCACCGCGACCGCCGTCAGCACGGGTCCGTGCCCCGCCCGCAGCAGGAAGACCCCCATCCCCCCGATGAGCAGCGCCTGGAAGGGCAGGCGCAGCCGTGAGCGGCGCGCCGGGGCCACCGCGATCGCCACAGCGGCGGCGAAGGGCAGCGCGTGCTCCGGCTGATCCGGCAGCAGCGCGACGGCCAGCCCCAGCAGCATCACGCCGGCCAGGCCCGTCAGGCCCCAGCCGGCGACGGTGCGAGCCGGGCCGTGCAGGCGCTCCCCGGCGAGGTGGGCCGCCAGGCTCGCAGCCGCCATCAGGCCCAGGGTGACCAGCACGGGCACCACGAGCTCCGGCGGGGCGCGGCGCACCGTGACCGGCACGAACATCAGCAGCCCGGCCAGCAGCAGCAGCGGCTGGAACCACACGCGCCGGTCGATGCGCGTGGCGTGCGGCCCCGTGTGCACGACGATCCTCAGTCCAGCGTCCTTCGTGGGCTGGGCACGACCGGACGGCTGCTCCAGGCGTGCGACTCACCCGGGGCCGTCGTGCCCCTGTGCCCCAGGGACGGCCCCCGTCGGCGGAGGGTGAGGGATTCGAACCCTCGGGGCGCGCGAGGCGCCCGCCGGTTTTCAAGACCGGTGCAATCGTCCGCTCTGCCAACCCTCCGAGGGCGCGACCGTAGCCGACGACGCCATCCGGCTCAGGCCTGGAACAGCACCTCGCGACCGAGATAGGGGCGCAGCGCCTCGGGCACGGTCACCGAGCCGTCGGCGCGCTGATGCTGCTCCACCAGGGCGATGATCGTGCGCTGGACCGGCAGGGCGGTGCCGTTGAGGGTGTGCACCAGCAGGTTGTCGCCGTCGGCCACCCGGATGCGGGTCTTGAGCCGCCGCGCCTGGTAGTCGGTGGTGTTCGAGCAGGAGGTGACCTCCCGGTAGTCGTCCTGCCCGGGCAGCCACGCCTCGATGTCGAACTTGCGGGCCGCCGAGGCACCGAGGTCGCCCACGGGGATGTCGACCACCCGGTAGTGCAGCTCGAGGCCGGCCAGGATCTCCTCCTCGATGGCGAGCAGCCGCTCGTGCTCGGCGCTCGACTCGTCGGGGTGGGTGAAGGCGAACATCTCCACCTTCTCGAACTGGTGCACGCGGAAGATCCCGCGGGTGTCCTTGCCGTGGGAGCCCGCCTCGCGCCGGAAGCAGGGCGAGTAGCCCACGTAGCGCAGCGGCAGGTCGTCGGCGTCGAACAGCTCGTCGGCGTGCATCGCCGCCAGCGGCACCTCGGAGGTGCCCACCAGGTAGTAGTCGTCGTCCCGGGTGAGGAAGATCTGCTGCTCGTCGGTGGGCAGGAACCCGGTGCCGTACATGGCCTGCTCGCGCACCAGCACCGGGGGGATCACCGGGATGTGACCGTGCGCCATCGCGACGTCGAGCGCGTAGCGGACCAGCGCGAGCTCGAGCAGGGCGCCGTCGCCGACGAGATAGGCGAAGCGGGCGCCGGAGACCTTCGCGCCGCGGGCGAGGTCGAGCGCGCCCGGGGTCTCGAGCAGCTCGACGTGGTCGCGCGGCTCGTGGTCGAAGGAGGGGCGCTGGCCGACGTGGCGCAGCACCACGCCGTCGCCCTCGTCACCGTCGGGGGCATCTGGGTGGGGCAGGTTGGGCACGGCCGCGAACGCCGCGTCGTAGTCGCGGGTGGTGGCCTCGAGCCGCTCCTCGAGGTCGGCCACACGCTGCTTGAGCTCGCCCGCCGCGTCGATGAGGGCCCCGCGCTCGTCCGGCGTGGCCTTGCCGATCGCCTGCGAGGCGCTCTTCTGCTCGGCGCGCGCCGCGTCGACCTCGGCGATGAGCGCGCGGCGGTGCTCGTCGAGGTCGCGCAGCCGCTGGACCTCGGCGGCGTCGACGCCGCGGCGCGCGAGGGCGGCGGCGACCGTGTCGGGCTCCTCCCGGAGCAGGCGTGGATCGATCATGCCGGGCAGGCTAACGCGCCGCGGGGCGTGGCACGCGCGCGGGTCAGCCTCCGGCGCCGCTCGGGGCGCGCACCATCTCGCGGGCGACGTAGCGCGGTGGGTGGCCGGAGCCGCTGGCGCTGCAGGTCAGCCGCTGCGGGTGCGGGTCCGGGCTCACCTCGAGCTCGACGTGCCAGCGCTGGCCGCCGACCTCGAGCTCGACGTCCACCGTGTCCCCGTGCCGGGTGACCGCCTGCGGGCGCACGTCCTCGATGCCGTCGACGCCGAGATGGACCCGCAGCAGCGTCTCCGCGGCCTGCACGTCGAAGGGCCACACCGAGCGGCCGCGGTAGTGGGGCAGCGACAGCGAGCCGGCCTCGTGGAGGTGGCCGATGCCGACCGCCGACGCGGCCGTCACCCGCCCGTAGTACACGCCCTCGGGCAGGCAGAGCACGTTGGCGGCGAACCGGTCGCCGCCGATGTGGGAGCACTCCCAGGCCCGGCCCTCGAAGGCCTCATCGAGCGCCGCGGCCACCCCGCGGCCGTACTCCGCGCAGCAGGCGTCGTGGCGGCCGTTGGTGCAGGTCAGCAGCAGCGGGTCCGCCACCTCCTCGCCGCCCACGGGCTCGTCGTCGGCGAGCCCGTCGAGGTCGAGGTCGAGGACCTCGGCAGCGTCGTCGAGCACGAAGCGCCGCAGCCAGCTCGCCCCGGGGGCGCTGGAGGCCACGAACACCCGCCGCAGCCCGTCGTCACGCCCCCCGCAGGCCCG
>SKLC01000347.1 GCA_007123425.1 Nitriliruptoraceae bacterium | reverse complement strand
CGGCGACACCGCGCCGATCGCGGCCACCCCCTCGGGCCCGCCCACGCCCGAGCCGCTGCCGGAGACCGCCGACGAGCTGGTCTCCGCCCCCGCGGCACCGGGCGCGAGCGAGGACGAGGACGATGCCGTCGCGCTGGCGCCGCTTCCCGACCTCGGCGATGCCTGGCTGCACCGCGAGGCCACCAGCCCCGCGGCAGAGGCGCACCTGCTGGAGCGCCTGTACCGCGGGACCTCACGCACGGTGGACAGGGTCCTCACGCCGGGTCGTGACTTCGGGGTCCCGGGCCTCCTCGTGGCGACACTCGCCGTCTACCTGCTCCTCCAACGCCGCCTCGACCGTGGCGCCCTGCCCATGAGCGCCCTGGCGGGCTCGCCCGAGGGAAACCAGCCGCATGTCCGTTACGAGCTCTGAGGCGCGCCCGACACCGCAGCTCGCCGCGCGCTTCCGTGCGCTGACCCTGGGGCGCCTGGTGGCGCTGCTCGGCGTGTCGGTGCTGCTGGGGACCACCGGCGCGCTGGTCGACCCCGCCGGATGGCGCCTGCTGGGCTGGACAGGCCTGGGCTACCTCGCATGGAACCTCTTCGCCCTGCTGCTGCCGGCCCATCGGGGACCGCAGCGCATCGCGCTCGACGTCTCGCTCATCATCGACGCCGCCGCCCTGGGGGTGACCCTGGCCGTCACCGGCGGCCCTGCCAGCCCGCTGGCGTTCCTGCTCTACGTCGAGGTGGTGGCGCTCACGCTGGTGTTCGGCTGGTGGACCGGGGTGCGCATCTGCGTGCTGCTGAGCATGGCGCTGATCTGGGTCGCCAGCACCGGTCCCCCGGCGCTCAGCGAGGTGGTGGGGCTGCTGCGCGACAGCGATCTGGCGCTGGCCAGCGCGCTGGAGCCCGAGATCCGCACCGTCCTGCTGCTGCTGGGCATGTGGTTCGCCGCGGGGCTCGTGGCCACGCTCAGCACCGTCACCGAGCGGGAGCTGCGCGGTCTCATCGACGACCTCGCGCTGCTGCGTGAGATCAACCACGGTCTGGACTCGAGCAAGAGCCTGGCGCAGGTCTGCGACGGCGTCGCCGACACCCTGGTGGGCACGTTCGGCTACGAGCGCGCCGTGGTGTGGCTCGCGGAGGGCGACGAGCTCATCGCCGTCGGCGGCGCGGGCCTGGACGCGGCCGCACAGCTGGAGCTCGGCGCCCGCCGCGTGTCGGCCAAGGCCTATCCGCTGCACAACGCGCTGCGCGCCGGCGAGCCGTGGCCGGTCCCCCGCGACGACCCGCGCCCGGGAGCCGTCGAGCGGATGCTGGGCACCCAGACCCCGCTGGTGCTGGTGCCCCTGGGCGAGGCCGACCAGCCGCTGGGCATCATCAGCGCCCAGGTCCCCAAGCGCGTGGGGCGGCCGCCGCGGCTGCGTCACCGCGACGTGCGGCTGCTGTCGATGCTGGCCGGCGAGGCGTCCCTGGTGCTCGACAACGCCCGGCTGCACGCCGAGCTGCGGGCGCGGGCGGTCACCGACTCGCTCACCCTGCTGCCCAACCACGGGTTCTTCCACCAGCGGCTGCAGGAGGAGCTGGACCGGGCGCGTCGCCGCCGGGAGCGGGGCGAGCGCGCGGAGGTCTCAGTGGCCCTGTTCGACCTCGACCACTTCAAGGACGTCAACGACACGTTCGGCCACCCCACCGGGGACCGGGTGCTCAAGGCGGTCGCCCGGGCAGCGGACCGGGTGCTGCGCAGCGCCGACGTGGTGTGCCGCTACGGCGGCGAGGAGTTCGCCGTCATCCTGCCGGATGCCAACGGCCGCGATGCGGTGCGCGCCTGCGAGCGCATCCGGGCCGCGCTGCACGCCACCGAGGTGGCCTCCGACGACGGCCGGCCGCTGCCCCGGATCACGGCCTCGTTCGGGGTCGCGACCTTCGAGGGCGGGCCGGTGGACCGCCCGGCCCTCCTGGCCGCCGCCGACGAGGCGCTCTACAGCGCCAAGCGCTCGGGCCGCGACCAGATCGTGCGCGCCCCCGAGCCATCGGACCTGCGCAGCGCCACCGGCTGACGCACACCGTCAGCCCCGTCAGCGGCCGAGGCGCTCGATCATCAGCTGCGCGGCCTCGGAGGGGTTCATCGCGACCGGGATCCCCATGCCGTCGAGGATCTCCTTCTTCTCGGCCGCCGACTCGCCACCGGGGCCGCCCTCCTTGACGATGGCGCCGGCGTGGCCCATCTGCTTGCCCTCCGGCGCCTCGAAGCCGGCGATGTAGCCAACGACCGGGGTGTCGGGGATGTTGTCGCGGATCCACTCGCCCGCCAGCTGCTCCTCGGAGCCGCCGATCTCGCCGACGAACGCGATCGCCTCGGTCTCGGGATCGTTGGCGAAGGCCTCGATGACCTCCTGGAACTGGGTGCCGATCACCGGGTCCCCGCCGATGCCCACGCAGGTGGAGATGCCGATGCCGGCGGCCGCCAGCTCATGCATGATCTGGTAGGTCAGGGTGCCCGAGCGGCTGACCAGCCCAACCTTGCCGGGCATGGTGATGTCGGCGGGGATGATGCCGACGTTGGACTTGCCCGGGCTGATCACCCCGGGGCAGTTCGGGCCGATCAGGCGCACGCCGCCGTGGCGGACCACGGTGTCGTAGACCTCGGTCATGTCGTGGACCGGCACGCCCTCGGTGACCGCGACGATGGTCTCGATGCCGGCCTCGTAGGCCTCGAGGATCGCGCTCTTGGTGAAGGGCGCGGGCACCATCACCATCGAGGTGTTGGCCTGGGCCTCGTCCACGGCCTCCTTCACGGAGGTGAAGACCGGGACGTCGAGGCCCTCCCAGGTGGTGCCGCCCTTCTTGGGGTGGGTACCGGCCACGACCTTGGTGCCGTAGTCCTGGTTGCGCTTGGCGTGGAAGGTGCCCTGGGAGCCGATGCCCTGGACGACCACCTTCGTGCTCTCGTCGATGAAGATGCTCACGGGGGTCCTCGATGTCGTGCGT
>SKLC01000110.1 GCA_007123425.1 Nitriliruptoraceae bacterium | reverse complement strand
CTACCACCGTCGCCGCCCGGCCCGTTGCCCTCGCCGGAGTCCGATCCGCGTGCCGGGTCCTGGGGGGAGGACCCGCTCGCTGCGTCGCCGGCATCCGCGTGCGAGCCACCGGCCTCCTCGTCCCGGCCCGCGCGGCTGCGCGACTCGCCGCCGGCACGCCCACGTCCCCGGCGGGAGCGTGTCCGTGTCCGGGCACCGTCGGTACCGGTCTCGCGCGGGGCGCCTTGCTCGTCGGTCTGGGTGGTCTCGTGGGCGTCGCGATCTGGGGTCACGGGGTGGCTCGCTTGTGGTCAGGCGGCCTCCGCGTCGACGTCGGGGACCAGCGCCTCGACCTCGCCGGTCAGCGCTTCGCGCAACCCGCCGTCGTCGACCTCGCCCTGCGCCACCCGATTGATGCGGGTGGGCGCGGCGATGTCGACCTCACGGGGCGCGCCGGCGGCGGGGGTACAGCCCCCGTCACCTCCGAGCGCGGACAGCAGGTCGTTCGGTCTCACGGTGGGGCCGTCGTTGCGGAGCACCGCTCGGAGAACGGTGTGCTCGCCGCCCCCGGGGCCGGGGGCGGCGCGGCGCGTGGCGGCGGCGAGCGTGAGCACGGCCGGACGCACGTCGATGGTGCGGTCACCGTCGGGACGGTGCCGGATCACCTCGATGTGGTCCGCCGCGAGCAGCGCCCGGCCACGCGCGGTGAGCCGGTCGGTCAGCTCGGCGGCGTCGACCGCCGGCCAGACCAGCTCCCACATGGTCGCCCGGAGCATGCGCGCCAGCTTGGGCGCCCCGTCGGGGACCTCGAAATAGGTCAGGATGTCCATGCCCTCGGGCAGCGCCCGGGACAGGCGCGCCAGGTCGCGGTCGGCGACGATCGGCGCGGCGAAGGTCAGCTCCGCGTACTCGCCGGTGGAGTCGTAGCCCACCGGCAGCGCGTCGGGGAAGGAGACCTTCGCGTGGGGGGTGAACCCCTCGGAGTAGGCGATGGGAAGGTCGGCACGGCGCAGGGCCCGCTCCCAGATCGAGCTGAGATCGCGCGCCGACACGTAGCGGACGCGGCCCCGCTTGGTCCAGCGGATGCGGATGCGCTGCTGCACGTGCTCACCTCCCTTCGTGCGTCGGGCGTCAGGCCCCCGACGCGTAGCGCTCGGGCGTGACCGGCAGCTGCTCGTTGCCGCCCAGGCCGCTGGGAACCACCGGCAGCTGCATGCCGCCGTCGTAGCCCGTGTCGTGCTGGATGGACAGGCCGGGGCACACCCCGCAGTCGTAGCACGGCGACCAGCGGCAGTCGTCGAGCTCCTTCTCGCTCAGCGCGTCCTGCCAGTCCTCCCAGAGCCAGTCCTTCTCCAGGCCGGAGTCGAGGTGGTCCCAGGGCAGCGCCTCGCGCTCGTCGCGCTCGCGGTGGGAGAACCAGTCGAGGTCGACGCCGGTCTCGGCCAGCGCCCGACGCCAGGTGTCGAGGGTCGGCATCTCGTGCCAGCCGTCGAAGCGGGCTCCGAGGCGCCACGCGCGCTCCACCGCGGGTGCGACCCGGCGGTCGCCGCGCGCGAGCAGGCCCTCGATGACCCCTTCCTCGGGGTCATTGGTGCGCAGCTTCAGGCCGCGGTGGTCCTTGATGGTCTGCCGGATCAGGGCGAGCTTGCGCTTGATCTCCTCGGGCGAGTCCTGCGCGGCCCACTGGAAGGGCGTGTGCGGCTTGGGGACGAACCCGCCCACCGAGATCGTGACCTTGTTGCCCTTGCCGTGCTTGCGGGCGAGCTCGTAGGTCTTGATCCCGAGCTCGGCGATGGCCAGCACGTCCTCCTCGCGCTCGGTGGGCAGGCCGATCATGAAGTAGAGCTTGACGTGCCGCCACCCCTCCGAGAAGGCGACCTCGGTGGTGCGCAGCAGGTCCTGCTCGGAGACCATCTTGTTGATCACCGCGCGCATGCGGTCGCTGCCGGCCTCGGGCGCGAAGGTCAGCCCGGTGCGACGGCCGTTGCGGGAGAGCTCGTTGGAGAGCGTGACGTTGAAGGCGTCGACGCGCGTCGAGGGCAGCGACAGCGACGTGACGGTGCCCTCGTACTCGTCGGCGAGGTCGCGCGCGACCTTGCCGATGCCGGAGTGGTCGGCGGAGGAGAGCGACAGCAGCCCCACCTCGCCGAAGCCCGTGTCCTTGACGCCCTCCTCGACCAGCCGCTGGATGGTCTCGGGCTTCCGCTCGCGCACGGGCCGGGTGATCATCCCGGCCTGGCAGAACCGGCAGCCGCGCGTGCAGCCGCGGAAGATCTCGACGCTGAACCGCTCGTGCACGGTCTCGGTCATCGGCACGATCTGCTTCTGCGGGAAGGGCCACTGCTCGAGATCCTGCACCGTGCGCTTGGGCACCCGCGGTGGCACGCCGGCCTCGATCGGCACGGTGGCCTTCAGGCGGCCGTCGTCGGTGTAGCGCGGGGCGTAGAAGGACGGGATGTAGACGCCCTCGACCTGCGCGAGCCGTCGCAGCAGCGTGTGGCGATCGACGTCGCCGCCGGCCTCGCGCTCGCGCTTGTGTGCCGCGACGACGTCGTCGACCTCGAGCGCGACCTCCTCCCCGTCTCCCATGACCGCCGCGTCGATGAACGGCGCCAGCGGCTCCGGGTTGTAGGCGGCGTGGCCGCCCACGAGCACGATCGGGTCCTCCTCGGTGCGCTCGGCCGCGTGGATCGGGATGCGACCCAGATCGAGCAGGTTGAGCAGGTTGGTGTGCCCGAGCTCATGGGGCAGGGTCACGCCGATGACGTCGAAGGCCCAGGCCGGGCGGTGGCCCTCGAGGCTGAACGCGGGGATGTCGCGCTCCCGCATGCGCTCCTCGAGGTCGACCCAGGGGGCGTAGAGCCGCTCGGCGAGCGTGGCCGGGCGCCGGTTGAGGACCTCGTAGAGGATCTGGATGCCCTGGTTGGGCTGGCCGACCTCGTAGGTGTCCGGGTAGCACAGCAGCCACCGGCTGTCGGCCGCCGTCCAGTCGGCCTCCTGCTGGTTGTGCTCGCCCCCGACGTACTGGGCGGGCTTCTTCACCGTGCCGAGCAGCGGCTCGAGCGCCTCGTAGTAGGAGGGCGGCAGCTGCGCCCGTGTGCCCGGACGCCGGTAGCCGCCTCGGGCGCCGCGGGCGGGGGTGGCCGGAGCCGAGGTGGGTGGGGCGCTGCCGAGCATCGTGGGACGACGCCTTTGCCTCGGGTGCTGGACGTGACGGGCGGGTGCGAGGGGTCCGCGCGGCGGCGAGCGCCGTCGAACGCGCGGTGAGCGCTGCTGGCGCTTGCGTCTCCGCCCAGTGCGCGGGGAGCGTACCAGCCAGGGGATCTCGGGGTTGGCGGCGGCGCCCCGCGCACGGCGGTCAGAACCGGCGCATGTGGATGTTCAAGAGCAGCCCGACCATCGCAAACCACACGATCAGCGAGGTTCCCCCGTAGCTGACGAACGGCAGCGGGATGCCGGTCACCGGCATGATGCCCACCGTCATCCCGACGTTGAGGAAGACCTGCAGGGTGAAGATCCCCACGACGCCGGCGGCGAGCAGCGTGCCGAACAGGTCCTTCGACAGCACCGCGATGCGCAGGCCGCGCCAGATGATGACGAGGAACAGCGCGAGCACCACCGCGGCGCCCACGAACCCGAACTCCTCCCCCACGACGGTGAAGATGAAGTCGGTGTGGTTCTCGGGGACGTACGACAGGGAGGTCTGGGTGCCCTCGAACAGCCCCTTGCCGAAGAACTGGCCCGAGCCGATCGCGATCAGCGACTGCCGGGTCTGGAAGACCGGCCCCTGGGCCAGGCTGGGATCGCCCGCGTCGAGGAAGCCCGTCAGCCGCTGCAGCTGGTAGCTCTGGATGAGCTCGAGCCGCAGGGCGGCCGCGAAGCCGGCCACGCCCGCGGCGGCGAGGCCCACCAGGTAGCGCGCCTTGACCCCGCCGACGAGGAAGAGGACGGCCGTCAGCCAGATGAACACGATCGAGGTGCCGAGGTCGGGCTGCAGGAACACCAGCGCCGTGGGCACGCCCACCAGCGCGAGGGCGATGCCCACCGTCGGCAGCCCGGGCTCGCCCTTGCGCTCGTGCAGCAGCGCGGCGACCGCCACGAGCACGGCGAGCTTCGCGAGCTCGGAGGGCTGCAGCTGGAAGCCCCCGAGGATCAGCCAGCGCTGGGAGCCGTTGATCTCCGTCCCCAACGGCGTCAGGGTCACCACGAGCAGCGCGACCGCGCCGAGGTAGAGCACGGCCCCGTAGCCCCGCAGGTGCCGGTAGTCGAACGCGGCGGCGATTCCCAGCGCGACGAGGCCGACCAGCAGCGCGATCGACTGTCGGCTGACGAAGGTCGTCGCGGGCAGCCCCTGGACCGTGAGCGCCTGCAGCTTCGCCGAGTAGATCGCGACCATGCCCAGCCCCGACAGCACCAGCGCCGAGAGCACCAGCACGGGGTCGAGGTGGCGCACGGGCGCGTACGCGGCCGCCCAGCGCGACTGGACCCGCTCGCGCAGGATGCGCTCGGCGCGGTCCTGGCCGTAGACGGGGACCTCCATGCTCACCTCCTCTCCGCGGTCGGGCCGACGCGGGCCGCCGGATGGGTCAGTCGTTGTACTCGGGGCCGACCTCGAACTCGATGTCGTCCTCGTCGGTGGTCTCGAAGTAGTGCTCGAGGATGGTGCGGGCGATGGGTGCGGCGGTCTGGGAGCCCCCACCACCCTGCTCCACGTTGACCACCACCACGACCTCGGGGTCGTCGGCGGGCGCGTAGGCGGCGAACCAGGCGAAGGGCACCAGCGGCTGCAGCTCGGCGGTGCCGGTCTTGCCCGCCACCGGGATCTCGTCGAGCGGGAAGCCCTGGAAGGCGCCGTAGGCCGTGCCCCGCTGGTGGTGGACGACCTGGCGCAGCCCCTCGTGGATCGCCCGCAGCTCGGTGTCGTCGAGGTCGACCTGGCTGTGCACCTCGGGCTCGATCTCGCGGACCACCTCGCCGTCGTGGTCGACGACGGCCCGGCCGATGCGCGGGGAGTAGACGGTGCCGCCGTTGGCCACGCCCATGTAGGCGGCGGCAACCTGCAGGGGCGTGGCGAGCACGTCGCCCTGCCCGATCGAGGTGTTGACCGCGTCGCCGCCGCGCCACTGGCCACCGGAGACGCACAGGTCGGCGTTGACGCGCTGGGCGTAGGAGCCCTCCTCCTGCTCCTCGGCCAGGCGGCAGTAGGTGTCGCGGTGGGCCTCCCAGTACTCCTGGCGCCACTCGCGGCCCGGCACGACGCCGCCGCGCTCGCTGGGCAGGTCGATGCCGAGCGTGGTGCCGTGCCCGAACGACTCGGCGACCGCCGGCAGGATCTCGGCCTCGGCCCCGCCCGCCTGCTGCTCGCGCTGCCACTGCCGGTAGAACAGCTCGTAGAAGTACGTGTCGCAGGAGCGGCGCAGCGCGTCGGTGAGGGTCATCGGGCCCTCGTGCTGGGTGTTCCAGTTGCGGAACGTGTTGCCGCCCACCTCGTAGGTGGGGGCGCAGCTGACGGTGGTCGACGGGTTCGCCCCGGCCTGGAGTATCGCGGCGCCCGAGACGACCTTGAACACCGAGCCCGGCGGGTGCTCGGCGGAGATCGGGCGGTTGAACAGGGGCGTGTCGTTGTCCCGGTCGGTGATCTCCTCCCAGTAGTCGCTGCTGACCCCGCCGACGAACTCCTGAGGGTCGTAGCTGGGGTAGGAGGCCATCGCCTTGATCGCGCCGTCGCGGGGATCGAGCACGATCGCCGAGCCGCCGGTCGAGGGGAGGTTGCGACCGCTGGCCTGGTGGGTGAAGGACCGGCTGGTCTCGATGCCCTGGGCCAACAGCTCCTCGGTGGCCTGCTGGAGGTCGGCGTCCAGAGAGGTCACCAGGTCGTGGCCCTGGACCGGGTCGCGCTCGCTGATCACGTCCAGGACGGTGTTCTGGGCGTTGACCTCGTAGCGGGTCTCGCCGTGGCGCCCGCGCAGCTCGGACTCGTAGACCTGCTCGAGGCCGCCGCGACCGACGAGGTCGCCCGCGCGGTGGTCCGCGAACTCCTCGGATCCCAGCTCGTCCTCGCTGATCTCGCCGAGGTAGCCCACGAGGTGGGCCGCCATCTCTCCCTGGGGGTAGGTGCGCACGGGCAGGGTCTCGGCGACCACGCCCGGGAACAGCTCCCGGTTCTCGTTGACGGAGAAGACGATCTCGGGCGCGACGTCGAAGGCGATCGGCACCGGGCGGAACGGGCTGTAGCGCCGGGTGCTCAAGCGCTCGACGATCTCGTCGACCTCGAGCTCGAGCAGGATCGAGAGGCGGTCGAGGACCCGCTCGGCGTCCTCGTCGCGGGGCTCGCCGGCGTCGTCGAGCAGGCGCTGGCGCTCCGCGCTGACCGTCAGCGCGGGCCGGTTGCGCACGAGCTCCTCGCCGTCGGCGGTGACGATGTTGCCGCGGGGCGCCTCGGTGACCACGATGCGCACACGGTTGGTCTCGGCGAGCTCCGCATAGCGGTCACCGGCCAGGACCTGGAGGAACCAGAGCCGGGAGAGCAGCGCGAGGAACATCGCGATGACCACGACCGACAGGAACGTCAGCCGCAGCGCGGAACTGGGCTCGTTGAGGGCCAAATGCGAGCTCACGGAGGACGAAGTCGAGGTGCGGCGAACAGCCGCGGCGGTGGCCGGAGGCGAGGGTAGCGAGGCGTGGGCGCGACGCTCCGCGGACCTGGGCGCCGGGGGCGGCGAGCCGGCTCAGCGCAGCAGGCCGCCGGCCTCGAGCGGGAAGCGGTCGGAGAGGCGCCGCACGACCGCGAAGATGATCGGGGCCAGCAGGGTGTTGTAGACCGCGACCGAGGCGGCGGCCTGGAGCAGCATCTGCCCGGTCACGCGCTCGTCGCCGAGGAGCAGCGAGAGCAGCCCGTACCCGAAGGTGCCGAGCAGGCTCGAGAGGAACGCGAGCAGCAGCGGAGCGGTCAGCGAGTCGGGGGCGAGGTAGGGCCGCGCGGTGCCGATCACGTAGCCGATGCCGGTGAACACCAGCGCGGCCAGGCCCACCGGCGCCTGGTCGACCAGCAGGTCGGTCAGCAGCCCCGCGGCGAAGCCCACCCGCAGTCCGGGCATCACGCCGTCGGTGAGCGCCACGCCCACGACGATGAGCAGCAGCAGGTCCGGGCGCAGACCGCCCAGCGCCAGGAACGGGAACAGCGCCGTCTGGGCGAGCACCGCGGTGACCAGCAGCAGCGCGATCACGAGGCCGCGCAGCATCAGTCCTCGTCCTGGTCGTCGCCGTCGTCGCCGTCGTCGCCGTCGTCCCCGGACTCCTCGGCGGCCTCGACCTCCTCGGGCGCGAGCGTGGCGTCCACGTCCGGGCGCACGAACACCTCGTCCTCGTCGTCGGCCTCGTCGAGGGGCGGGATGTCCTCGACGGGCTCCTGGACGATGACCAGCACGTGGTCGAGGCGCGTGTAGTTGACGAAGGGACGGATCTGCACGTCCTGGGTCAGGCGCGTGGCGGTGTCGCCGACGTCGGCCACGAGCCCGATCGGGATGCCGCCGGGGAAGGCGCCGCCGTCGTAGCTGGAGGTCACCAGCTCGTCCCCGACCCCGATCTCCGCCTCCGGGTCGAGCGGGTTGAACAGCATCGGGTCGCTGCCGCGCCCGCTGAGGTTGCCGACCTCGCCCTGCTCGACCACGCGGGCGGCGGCGGAGAAGTTGGGGTCGATGGCCAGCAGCACCCGTGACGCCGAGGAGGTCGTCTGGAACACCCGACCGACCAGGCCGTCACCGTTGATGACGGGCATGCCCCGGGCCACGCCGTCGTCGGTGCCCACGTCGATGGTGACGGTCCACTCGAAGTAGGAGGGGCCCAGGGCGACGGTGCGGGCGGTGACGGTCTCCAGCTGCCCGCGGTCGGAGATCGCCAGCAGCTCGCGCAGCTCGGTGTTCTCGCGCTCGAGATCGTCCACGGAGCGGTGGCGCTCGCTCAGGGCCTCGACCTGGGCGCGCAGCCGCTCGTTCTCGCTGCGGAGCGCGAAGACGTCGGTGATCGAGGAGGCCGCGTCCCCGATGGGGCGCACCAGCGTGATGAGGCCGTCCTGCACGGGTCGGAAGACGGTCGTGATCACGCCCCGGGCACGGTCCAGCGGGCCCTCGCCGTCATCGTCGCTGGCGCGGAAGTCGATGGTGACGAGCACGAGCGCGCTGATGACCAGCAGGATCAGCACGAGTCGTGCGCGACGCCGGTGGTACACCGAGGAGCTCTCCGGGATCTACTTCGAACGGCACAAGGTACGCCACGGTCGGAGCCGGTCCCCTCCGGCCGCGCTCCGGGGAGGCCGGAGGAGACGCCTCGCTGCCGAGGCGTCCGGCCGCCGACGGGGCGCTGCTACCCCGGATGGCGCGTCGAGGGGCTTCAGTGGCGCGAGGAGGAGATCAGCACCTTCTTGAGCGCCTCGAACTCCTCGAGGCACTTGCCGGAGCCGATCGCCACCGACGACAGCGGGTTCTCGGTGATGTGGATCGGCATGCCCGACTCGTGCTTCAGGCGCTCGTCGAGGCCCTTGAGCAGGCCCCCGCCGCCGGTGAGCACGATGCCCTTGTCCATGATGTCGGCGGCGAGCTCCGGGGGCGTTTTGTCGAGGGTGTTCTTGACCGCATCGATGATCGCGTTGACCGGCTCCTCGATGGCCTTGCGGACCTCCTCGGCCGAGACGATGATCGTCTTGGGCAGGCCGGAGACCAGATCGCGGCCGCGGATCTCGGCGTGGGGCTCATCGGAGAGCGGGAACGCCGAGCCGATCGCCATCTTGATCTCCTCGGCGGTGCGCTCGCCCAGCATGAGCGAGTACTCCTTCTTGATGTAGGAGATGATGGCGTCGTCGAGCTCATCGCCGCCGATGCGGATCGACTGGCTCGTCACGATGCCGCCCAGGGAGATGACGGCGACCTCGGTGGTGCCGCCGCCGATGTCGACGACCATGTTGCCGGCGGGCTCGTGGACGGGCAGGCCCGAGCCGATGGCCGCGGCCATGGGCTCCTCGATGATGTAGGCGGCGCGGGCGCCGGCCTGGATGGTGGCCTCCTCGACCGCGCGCTGCTCCACGCCCGTGATCCCCGACGGCACGCACACCACGACGCGCGGCTTGGCCAGGAACCGGCGCTTGTGCACCGCCTGGATGAAGTAGCGCAGCATCTTCTCGGTGACGTCGAAGTCGGCGATGACGCCGTCCTTCAGCGGCCGGATCGCCATGATGTGGCCCGGGGTGCGGCCGATCATGCGCTTGGCCTCGGCGCCGACGGCCAGGATGGCGCCGTTCTTGGTGTTGATGGCGACCACCGAGGGCTCGTTGAGGACGATGCCGCGACCCCGGACGTACACCAGGGTGTTGGCGGTGCCGAGGTCGACCGCCATGTCCCGGCCGAGGAACTGGAAGGTGTTGCCGATGTTCGCCGCCACGTGAGGACCTGCCGGACTCGGAGGATGGAGGAACGACGCGCTCGCCACAGGACGCAGGGCGGCCCCAGACACACGAGCGACCGGCGGGCGTCAGGCGGAGGCTAACACCTGCAAGCACGCCTCGCGTATCCGCGCCGGGGGTGCCGACGCCCGCCGCGGGTGGGGCATTGGTCCTACCCGTCGGCGCCATCGGGCCCCCGAGGCGAGGCACGTCGGGGCCTTGCAGGGAGGCGATACCGGAGTCAGGCTGCTCGACAGAGATTCATCGTGGGGATCACCGGCTGGCGTCCCCGCCGCGACGACAAAGGAAGCTCCATGGACATGCGCAAGGTCGCCTCGATCGGTTCGCTCGTCCTCGGGGTGTTGCTGATCATCGGCTCGATCGGCACCTGGGTGATGGTCAGCAGCACGCTGGACGACCAGCGCATCACCACCCCCGACGACGCGGTGTGCCTGCCCGACACCAACGTCAACGGCCCGTTCTCCGCCTACTGCCAGGCGATGACCATCGACCGCAACGTGCTCGAGACCACCGATGGCCAGCGCTACGCAGAGCTCGACCGTGAGGACCCGCTCCGCGACGTGGCCCAGAGCGCCTCGTTCCTGCAGGCGTCGCTGTTCACCTCGGTGCTGTCCTTCGGCGTGGCCGCGATGGCCTTCGGCATGGGCGTCCTGTTCGTCCTGATCGGCTTGGGCATGCGGGACGTGCGCGAGCAGGTCCACGAGCTCCAGCGAACCTGACCTCCACCGACCCGACCCGGAGGGCTCCGCCACCACGGCGGCGCCCTCCGCCGCGTTCACAGCAGCCCACGCCGTGCGAGGCTCACCCAGCGCTCGCCGCCGACCACGAGATGGTCCAGCAGCTCGACCCCCACCACCTGGCCGGCTCGGCCCAGGCGCCGGGTGAGCTGCTCGTCGTCGCGTGAGGGCTCGGGATCGCCCGAGGGGTGGTTGTGGCCGAGCACGAGGGCCGAGGCGCCCGCCAGCAGCGCATCCCGGAAGACCTCCCGCGGCCCCATGAAGGTGTGGTCGACCGAGCCGATGGAGACGGTCACGAGCTCCACCAGCCGGTGCTTGGTGTCGAGCAGCGCCGCCACGCACCGCTCCCGGTCGCGGTGGGCGAGCGACGGCACGAGCAGCCTGGCGGCGGCCTCCGGGCTCGTGACCGCGGGGCGCGTGAGGTCACCACCGTGGAAGCGACCCCGCTGGCAGCCCTGGCAGACCTCGCCCACCGCATGCCGGCCCTGGTCCGGCCCCTGCCGCCACACAGCGGGCGCCCCTTCCTGGCGCTCCGGCGTCGTGGGTGCCGGCGTGGGTCGTGTCGTCGTCGAGAGCCCGGTGCTCACCTCTCGCCTCCCTGCTCGTGTCGGGCGACCAGCCTGCCGCCGCCTGCCCGCCGGGCGCAGATCGACGACCCGCCGCCTGTGGACGACGCGCGGTCAGGCGGAGGTGGGCCGGCTGAGGATCCACGACGGCAGCCCGCTGGGCAGCTCCGTCAGGTGCTCGGTGACGCGAAACCCGAGGTGCTCGTAGAAGCCCACGTTCGGCTCGTCGTCGGTGCGCAGCAGGCACCGACCGAACCCGGCGGCGCGCATCGCGGCGAGGGCCTCGGTGAGCCCCCGGGCCCCGAGCCCCTCCCCCTGGCGCTCCGGGCGGGCGCCGAGCACCCACAGGTAGGCGGTGTCGTCGGTGACGTCCGCCAGCAGGCGCGGCTCGGTGGGCCGCTCGTGGCGCTCGAGCCGCAGCGTCTGGGCGGGCCCGACCCGGGCCGGCGTCAAGATGAGCCCGGTGCGCACGAGGTCGGCGGGG
>SKLC01000375.1 GCA_007123425.1 Nitriliruptoraceae bacterium | reverse complement strand
CGCTGACCGGACGAGCCCTCACCGGGCCCGTCCCCCTTGCCGGTCGCCGAGCCGGCGGCCTCACCGCCCTCGGCCTGCGTGCGGGTGCGCGTGCGGGTCCGGGTGCGGACCTCCTCGCCGTCACTCATGCTGCCCCCTCCGCGCTCTCGGCGCGATCGTTCGGACCGCTGGACGTCTCCGGCTGCCCGCCGTTGTCCGCCGTCAGCAGCGCGTCGCCGTCGATGCCCAGCGCCTGCTGGAGCTGGTGGGTGTCGAGGTCGCCCACCGAGCTCGACTTGGGCAGGGCGAGGTCGGCGATCCGGCGCTTGCCCTCGACCACCTCCTCGACGCGCTCGTCGACCGTGCCCGGGCACACCAGGCGGTGGGCGATCACGGTCTTGGTCTGGCCGATGCGCCACACCCGGTCACGGGCCTGATCTTCCACCGCGGGGTTCCACCAGCGGTCGTAGAGGACCACGTGGCTGGCGGCGGTGAGGTTCAGGCCCGTCCCGCCGGCCTTGAGCGAGAGCACCATCGCCGCCGGGCCCTCGCCCTCCTGGAACTCGCGGATCATGCGGTCGCGGGCGCCGCGCGCCATGCCGCCCCGGTACAGCGGCACCTTCTGCCCGGTCCTGGCCGACAGGTGGTCGGCCAGGCGCTCGCCCCACGAGGCGAAGTGGGTGAAGATCAGCATCCGCTCGTCCGCGGCGAACACGTTGTCGACGATCTCCTCCAGCCGGGCGAGCTTGCCCGACCGGTCGTCGAGCGGCTCGTCGTCCCCGGTGTAGGCGGCGGGGTGGTTGCAGATCTGCTTCAGCGCCGTGATCGCGGCCAGCACCTGGCCCTTCTTCGCGCTGGCGTCCTCCGCGTCGCCGGTGGTGACCACGAGCTCGTCGAGGACCGCCTGGTAGAGGCCGATCTGCTCCGTGGTCATCGGGCAGTGGTCCAGCGAGTCGATGCGGTCGGGCAGCTCGTCGGCGATCGCGGGCTCCGCCTTCGTGCGGCGGAAGACCAGGACCCCGTTGAGCGTCTGCAGGGCCGACTCCCCCCGATCCCCGCTCTCGGCGGCCTTCTGCATCTGCGCGACGAACGTCGAGCGCTCCCCGAGCATCCCGGGGTTGACGAAGTCCATCAGCGCCCAGAGGTCGCCGAGGCCGTTCTCGATGGGGGTGCCGGTGAGCACGACGCGCGAGCGCGCCTGCAGGCGGCGCAGCTGCTGCGCGGTCTCCGAGGCCGGGTTCTTGATGACCTGGGCCTCGTCGAGGACGACCTTGTTCCACTCGACCTCGTCGAGGGCGCCGATGTCGCGCACGGCGGTGCCGTAGGTGGTCAGCAGGACGTCCGCGCCGGCCACCTCGTCGGCGATCTCCGACGTGCTGGCGCGCTGCTGGCCATGGTGGACCACGACCTTGCAGCCGGGCACGAAGCGAGCCGCCTCGGCGGCCCAGTTGCCCACCACCGCGGGCGGCGCGATGACCAGGCTCGGGCCCTGCGCGGTCGTGGCGGCGAGGTGCGCGAGCATCACCGGGGTCTTGCCCAGCCCCATGTCGAGGGCGAGGCAGCCGCCGAGCCCGGCGCTGTCGAGGAACTCCAGCCACGCCAGCGCGTTCGCCTGGTAGCTGCGCAGCTCGCCCTCGAACCCCTCGGGGCGGGTGGGCGGCTGCTCGGGGACCTCCTGGGCGCTCTTGAGCAGGTTCGCGGCCCAGGCGTCGCCGGCCACCGAGACCGCCTGTCCGAAGGGTCGGTCGTCCAGCCCGAGCGCGTAGCGCAGCATGTCCGCGCCGGAGAGCTTGGTGCGCTGCTCCCGCTCGGCCAGCGCCTCCGCCGCCGCCTGCAGATCGGCGTGGTCGACCTCGACCCACCCGCCGTGCGAGCGCACCAGCGGGCGCGAGTCCTGCGCCAGGCGCTGGATCTCGTCGGCGGTGAGCTCGACGTCATCGAAGACCGCCGACCACCGCACGCTCGCCAGCTGCTGCGCGCCCACGCTGGTCTCCTGGGACTCGAGCGCGGTGACGCGCAGCGAGGGCGTGGCCTTGCGCTTCTTCAGCGGCGGGACCCGCACCTCGAAGCCCGCGGCGTCCAGCATGGGGCCGGCCTCGCTCATCAGGTCCCAGGCCTCGTCCTGGCTCAGGATGACCTGGCCGCGGCGCCGGTCCTTGCCGCGGCGCAGCGGCTCGTAGAGGCCCTCCAGGCGCTCGAGCTCGTGCTTGATCTGCTCCTTGCGCTCGTGCTTGGCGCGCGACATCGCCGCCTCGACGTGCTCCTCCTTGCGGCGCGGGTCGGCGGTCAGCGTGCGCAGGTACCAGCCGCCGCTCTCGTCGGGCGGGTCCAGCTGCAGCGCCAATCCCACCTTCGGGGCCCCGGTGACGCGCTCCGCCCAGCTCTTCAGCCCCTTGGAGATCTCGGTGCCCTGCTGGTGGGGGGCCTCGAAGGTGGAGCCGTCGAGGCGGCCGAGCACGGCCTCGGCGACGTCGGAGGAGCTGGTGGGCTTCGGCGGCGGGGCCGGCACCTCGACCCGGCCGGCGGCATTGCGGCAGATGGCGTCCACGAAGCCGGACACCACCGTGCGGGTGACCGCGTGGGGCTCCCGCTGCCGCTCGAGCACCGCGACCGTCCCGGGCATCGACTTCGCCAGGCCCGACATCTCCTCGTGATCGATCAGCGTGGGCTCCCAGCGCACCGCGAAGTCGGAGCGGTTGCCGGGGGCGTCGTCGACCTTCACCAGCTGGGGCACCATGCGCCCGTGGGCGACCAGGCGCACCGCCAGCGCAGCGGCCAGCCCCATCCAGCTCACGCTCACGCCGCGGCGCTCGTCGGGCTCCTCGGCGACCAGCGCCACGAGCCACCCCAGCGTCGACTGCACCGGGGCCGAGACGCTCTGCGCCCGCAGCCCGCCCGGCAGGCGCACCTCCTCGTGGGGCTCCCAGACGTCGGCGGGGGCGCCGGCGTCGGCGAGGCGCTCGCGGACCTGCTCGACGTCCTCGGGCTGCTGGCCCCGGCCGCCGGCCCAGG
>SKLC01000181.1 GCA_007123425.1 Nitriliruptoraceae bacterium | reverse complement strand
GGGCGAGCGCCACCCGGCCCCGACGCGTCGACCCGCGGCCCGTGCCGGCGGCATCAGGCCCCGGTGGCGACGGCCCGCCGCGTCGTCGCACCACCGTGCGGTGGCCGACGGCCCTCATGCGCCGAGGCGTGCCCGCAGCTCGCGGGCGAGCAGGGCGCGGTGCAGATTGGTGCCGGTGGCGGCCAGTCCCTCGACCTGCTCGACGGCCGTCGCGCGGCTGTCGGGGTTGCGCTGGCGCAGCAGCGGCGCCACCAGCTGCTCGTACAGCGCCTGCTCACGGTCGGCGAACTGGCGGTACATGCGCAGGTGCCGGGGCTCGAGGCCCCACGAGAGCAGGTCCGCGGCGAGCTTGGCCACCCGCAGGTCCTCGCCGTCGTAGGTGGGGCCGGGCGGCAGCAGCCCGTGGTCGCGGAGCTGGCCGATCTCGCGGTCGGTCAGGCCGGTCGCGTCGGCGAGCTCGCCCGCCGACAGCTGCACGTCGCTCGGCGGGGACGCCAGCAGTCGCGGGGTCGCCTCCCCGGGCGCCTGCTCCTCCTCGCCGCCGGCCTCGTCGGGCTCCTCCCCGCGCAGGACGGCGACCTCCTCGGGGTCGGGCTCGACCCGCGGCGCCTCGACCGGCAGCCCCGCGTCGATGCGGGCCAGCTCGTCCTTGATCACCTTCAGCGGGAGATAGCGGTCGCGCTGCGCCCGCAGGACGTAGCGGAGCCGGTCGATGTCCGCGCCGGTGAACTTCCGGTAGCCGGACTCCGTGCGGTCGGGGCTGATGAGGCCCTCGGCCTCGAGGAACCGGATCTTGGAGATCGTGATGTCGTCGAACTCGTCCTTGAGCCGGTTCAGGACCTCCCCGATCGTGTGCGTCCTCACGTCGGGGACCCGCCCTGGCCCACGAACAGCAGCTTGAAACGTCCGATCTGGACCTCGTCGCCCGTGGTCAGCGCGCGCTCGTCGACGCGCTCGCCGTTGACGTAGGAGCCGTTGAGGCTGCCGAGATCACGCACGCGCACGCCCTGGTCCTCACGCAGCAGCTCCGCGTGGCGGCGCGAGACGGTGACGTCGTCGAGGAAGATGTCGGAGTCCGGGTGGCGGCCGACGGTGGTCGCCTCGCGGTCGAGCAGGAAGCGTGAGCCGGCGTTGGGCCCGCGGACGACCACGAGCATCCCGGTGCCCGGCTCGAGCTCGGGCAGGTCCTCGACCTGGTGCTGCGGGTCGAGGGCACCGACCTCGATCGATGCCGTGGTGTCCTCGCCGCCCCCGTCGCGTTGCACGGGTGCTCCGCACGACGAGCAGAAGTTCGCATCGTCGGGGATCGGCTGCGCGCACTGACTGCACTTCATCGAGCCGGCCTCGCGTCGTCTCGGCGAACCATGAGCCTAGACCACACGTGCCGGGTTCGCAGTCGCGCGTCCCCGCCCGGGCGACGGTGCGGCGCGACCGCTCGGCGCCGCGGCCGTGTGACGAGCGCGCCGGGCGCGCGAGACGGGCCGCTCCTTCACCTTGAGGTGAAGGTCGAAGGTCACTCGCCGATCACGGCCCGGTAGCCGTCGGCGTCGAGAAGGCCGTCGAGCTCGCCGCGGTCCCGGGGCCGGATCGCGACCATCCAGCCCTCGCCCATCGGGTCCCCGTTGACCAGTTCCGGGCGGTCGTCGAGGAGCTCGTTGCGCTCCTCGACCGTGCCCGAGATCGGTGCGTAGAGATCGGAGACCGACTTGGTGGACTCGACCTCGCCGAAGGGCTGGCCCTGCTCGACCTCGGCGCCCGGAGCGGGCAGGTCGACGTAGACGACATCTCCGAGCTGCTGCTGCGCGTGGTCGGTGATGCCCACCCGCACCAGCTCGCCGTCATCCCGCGTCCACTCGTGCTGCTCGGTGTAGCGCAGCTGCGCGTCGTCGGACACTTGCGCTCGTTCCTCATCGCTCGAGTGCCGGGCCGCGCGCCTCGACCGCTGACGACCCCGCCGCCAACCCTAGTCGCCGTGGGCCTCGACGCGATCCTCGATCGCCTCGCGCTCGGCCACGAGCACGTGCGTGGGCAGGAACATCCGCCGCATGTACACCAGGCCCGACATCCAGTACATCGCCAGGCTCGGCCAGAACACCAGCCAGGCGATCAGCTCGAGCCGCGGCTGCTGCGCCGTGGGCCCGTCGCCCAGCACGCTGGCCAGCAGGAAGGCGGGCAGGGCGAACATCAGCCCGAAGGTCGCGGCCTTGCCCAGGCGGGTGACCTCGGGACGCACGCCGCCCCGCAGCAGCACGATGCCCCCGCTGCCCACCACGACCACGTCGCGGGCGAGGACGGCCAGCACCGCCCACCAGGGCAGCAGGTCCCCCAGCGCGAACCCCAGCCCCACGACCACGAACAGCACGCGGTCGGAGAGCGGATCGAGCAGCTTGCCCAGCTTGGTGACCTGGTCGAAGCGCCGTGCGATGTAGCCGTCGAACCAGTCGGTGGTGGCGAAGACCACCAGCAGCACGAAGGCCCGCAGGTGGCTGCCGTGGACCAGGTCGAGGAAGATGACCGGCAGGATCGCCAGTCGGGCGAAGGACAGCAGGTTCGGAACGGTCAGGATGCGCTCGCTGACACGCTCGGGCCCATCCCCACCGCCGATGTCGAACACCCGCATGGCGGCTCCTGGTCGCGGTGCCGGGCGCCCCGCTGGAGGGCGCCCGGCGACCGGTGCTGCGTCGGGCTGGCCGGACTTGAACCGGCGACCCCTCGTCCCCCAGACGAGTGCGCTACCTGACTGCGCCACAGCCCGTGGTCGTCGCGTCGCGACGTCCTGGTGTCCGGCTGCAGAAGTGGGCTCCCGAGCCGGCGCTCACGCGGAGCCGCACCGGGCTGGGGGCATGGTGCGCTCCGCGAGAGCCGAACGCTACCGCCTCCACCTCGATGCGGCCAACCGCCGCGCGCTGACCCGTCGCGGGTGAGGCGCGCGCAGGCCCGAAGGACGCCTCGCGCCGGAGCGGCAGCCCGATGGATGGAGACGAACCTCCCTCCGAACTGC